>CALZGZ010000019.1 GCA_945787105.1 uncultured Gammaproteobacteria bacterium | reverse complement strand
CGGTTCGCCACATGTCGATACCGTTGTGATCGACGAAGTACAACGGGCACCCGAACTGCTCACCGTTGTCCACGCCGTGATGGAGGAGCCTGCGGCACCTCGGTTCGTGCTGACAGGTTCCAGTGCACGAAAGTTACGTCGCGGTGGAATTGATCTGCTCGCTGGTCGCGCAATTCAGCGAACGCTGCATCCATTCATGGCTGCGGAGTTGCCTAGTTTCGATCTGACGCATGCGCTGAATATTGGTCTGCTCCCACTAGCTGTCAGCGCACTTGATCCACAAGCAGTTTTAAGTGCGTATGCAAATCTGTACATCGACGAGGAAGTCCGGGCCGAGGGATTAACGCGGAATGTCGGCAACTTCAGCCGTTTCCTGGAGGCCGCGAGTTTTTCGCATGCTTCGCAGATCAACCTTGCAGCGGTTGCTCGGGATTGTGCCGTGGAACGCAAGACTGTGGCGGGTTATGTCGAAATATTGGAGGATTTGTTACTGGCGTTTCGATTGCCGGTTTTTCGTAAGCGTGCTAAACGAAAAACCGTTTCCCATGAGAAATTCTATTTCTTTGACGCTGGTGTGTTTCGCTCCATCCGGCCGAAGGGCCCGTTGGATCGTCGAGAGGAGATTGATGGCGGTGCACTCGAGGGGTTGGTCGCGCAACACCTGCGAGCCTGGATTGCCTACTCACGAGGAAAATATGAGCTGTATTTCTGGCGGACCCAGGCGGGCAGTGAAGTTGATTTTATTGTTTATGGTGAGGACGGTTTCTGGGCTGTTGAAGTCAAGAACACCGCACACGTGGACCGCAAGGAGTTGCGCAGTCTGAAAAGTTTCAGGGATGATTACCCGGAGGCAGAAGCTCTCTTGTTGTACCGGGGCAATGAACGACTGCGGGTAGATGATGTTTGGTGCCTTCCGACCGAGGAATTCATGACAGAACTAAAGCCCGACAGAGGGCTGACCGGATCGCTAAGTTGATATAGCTGTGCCTCTGCAGTAGTCCAGCGATTTTTGGGGTTGCTCGTTTGTGTGGATGGACTGCCGGGAAGCATCGTGGGCTCTATGTCTCATGAGTTCGAGGCGCGCGTCTACGACTATTCAGAGTCGAAAATCCTGTGAAGGGATTTCCGAGCGCACAATTACGGCCCAGGATACTTATATATATAGCCTTAATATAGTATCCCGCACTACGCCGCGCGCTGTAGGGAGACAATAGGTAGATGCGAACGCCCCGCGTGATAGTTGACGATGAGCGTGAATCGGTCGCCGGCGTTACCAGCAACAAGCGTACGTGGTTTCGCGCACGGCGAACGACGTTGCCAACGCTTGCGTGGCTCGATGCGAGGTCGTTGATTGGCTGGGTGTAAACCGTTGAAGATTTCATGCGGCGTTTGGCCATCCAAGGCGCTATGCGGACGGTCTTCGTTATACCACTCTACGAAATAGCGGATCTCGCGACGCATTGCGTCGTTTTTCGTTGGCACCATGATTTTTCTCATGCCTTCGTCCTTCATGGTACGAATAAATCGTTCGACCATAGCAATGCTGCCATGTTGACCGACGGCGCTGTATCGAGGTTTGATTCGCTTGCGCCTTAGCCAGTGTTTGAAATTATCGGACGTAAATATTTTGTCTTGATTGCAAACCAAATACTTCGGAGTGGTAGCGAAAGAGATGGCCTTACCCAGAAAATCAGAGATCGCAAGCGAAGTAGGGCGTTTGGGAAAAACTGCAAATCCAATGGCGCGGCGCGAATAATGGTCAATGACAACGACGATCCACCAGCAAAATGGCCAGGACTGGGGTAGGGCGAATGGCGACCACGATACCCAAAAGCCAGCTCCCGTCGGGACGGCTGTCAGATCGACATGCCAAATTTGATTGGGTTCTTTGGCCGTCACCGCACGGTCAGGCGAAGACGCTATGTCCGGGGGCTCTACCTCAGGAATTTCTCTGAGCATGCGTCCGACGGTCGTTGACCCAAGATGTAATCCGGCCCGACAGAGCGACTGGGCGATCTTGACCTTACCCATACTGGGACACAACATTTTAAGCCGTTGAACAGTGTATCTTACGAAATCTGGGAACTTGTTTACGGGTTCGCGAAGTTGCGCCAGTGCGTCGGGCCCTTCTTCGTCGACTCGTCTCATCCATGAAGCGATCGTCCCCGCCGTCACCAGAAACGTCTCCGCTGTTTGTTGAAGTGACCATCCGCGCGCAGCCCGCAGCTCCAAGATGGACATTCTCTCGATGGGCGGGTAGTGGGGCCGTCGCTGCGGTGTGATCAGCATCATGCGAGCATCCTTGATGCGGATTTCCTCACGAAGTAGTGCAATTTCTTGCTGCAGTCTGTCGTTCTCAGCTTTCAGTCGTACGCGAGCATTCAGGCTATTCGAGGCCCAACCGCGTATACTCGCGGTTGCAGACCGGGCGAGCGCAACGACGTGCAACATCGCGGCTCGAACGTGTTTATTCCAGGACTTGGGGAGTGGGATTCGGTGCGGATTTCTGGTTCCCACCATGTTTTCCACGGTCTTTCATTATTTCTTCGAAGGGTCCGGGAATAACGAGATAAGTTCAAGAAAATAAACGAGATTAGATCAAATTTTCACGTCGAAAGAATCGGTGGACCACTACAGCATTAATACCGCCACCATTAGACAAACGGATTGGTCATTCGGTTTAATTCAACTTTGCAGCCTTACCAATCCACCAGTCTACTGAATACTGACCGGTAGCTGTGAGTAGGTCCTTGCAATGGCCTGCATTGTTCTGGCGGCAAACGTTTCAGAATGCACGGCAACGGAAATTTCGTTTAAGTGTGTTAATGAAGGTGCTGTCCAGTTGTGACTGCCAATAACAGACAATTCTCCATCAATCACAATGGCCTTGTGATGACAGGCTCTATTGCTGGAGCGCAACGTGACTACCACCTTTGAATCGCGAAGTTTTTTTATGGCCAACTCATTAGCCTTCCCCGAGCCTGTATTTTCAGCCGTAAATACACTGATGTGAATACCTCGATTGCGTGCCGCAATCAGCTGATCAAGTAATCGGTGCGTCGGATGCGCTTTCCATTTTGTGATTACCATTAATCCCATTGAGACGACAATGGCTCGCTTTGCGTTTTCAAAACGGTTTTCACAATACTTTAAGTAGTTTTGATTGGCGATAATCTCAACATTGCCAGTCCGTAACGCGGTATCCCTTAATACTGTTCCTGTCCGGTCAATCAACAAATTCTGCTTATCCGGGGGTTGTGATCCTGGGTCGGTGTGCATTGGAGTATGGCTTGACATTTCTGAGTTTGTGCTCAGGTAATTCCTGTTGCTTAAGCTGCTTGTAGCCAGAGTTCTGTAAATTGGCTTGAGAGCGCTGTCGCTGATGTCGTATCCCACATCGCGACAGAAAGTTCGCAGTTTTCCGTCATGGCGCGATCGGTCAGATTATGACTGCCTAGCACCGTAAATTTGTTATCGATTATGACGAGTTTCGTATGCAGTAATTGGTTTTGTGCCGTACGCGTCTCAACACCTTTGCTCTGCATAAACGCTGCGGCCACCCGGTTTAAGTGGGCCAGTCTGGTCCTGCCCGGAATTCCGAATAGCATACGTACATTGACACCGCGATTCGCCGCAAGGGCAAGCGCTCTGATGACGACACGGGACCTGGGGTGTGCCTCTGACAATATATCCAATGTGCAAAGATACATCGCCACATCGATGCTATTTTCCGCCTGCAATATTTCCCGGCATAACAAAGGTGCGTAACTCGCATCTTCGACTAAGGCTACTTGGCACTGTTGATCGTTCATGATCGTAATTGTCTTCGTCTAGCCTTACAGGCGCCCAAATTATGCATGCATGAAAGCCGGAGCTGACGCAAATAATTCATATCTTCCAGCAGTACGCTGAGTGCCAGGGTGGACTCGATCTGAGAGGGAGGGCGACCGGGGAAGATCCCGTTTTCTCTATCCTTAATCACATGATTGAGTTCCAGTATTTTCTGGTCGCAATGAATAATGAGTATTTCAAGATCGTCCATGAGCTCGTCAAGGGCTTTGACGGCAGCCAACCTGCCACCCTGCGCCAACGCCGCTGCAGAATAAAACCCAGAAGATTGAATATGATCAGTTGCTTGCATCCTCTTCCTTCTTTTCATCCTCATCATCGCCAAACCAAAAATCCCAGGCAGTGCTTATGGCCTCCCCAACGGCATCAACGGCATCACCAACGGTATCGCCGACTTCTTCAAAAAATTCACCAACACTTTCACGCAGTGCAACATCTTGCTCACGCTGTATATTCTGCTGGCGCTCCTGATAGGCGAGGTATTGTTCCCAGGCATCATCGGAATCCGGATCATAAAAGCGATTGTAATCGTCCTCCTGCTGTTCGCCTTTATCTTCTTCTGGATCTGCCATTCTTATGCCTTTCTCATCGATTTCCAGCTTTTTCCTGTAATCTCTATCAGCTCGCGGCGGACCAGGTTTCTCAATTGCCGTTCGGAGAACGCTAAGACCATGTTTTTGAGTATTCTGGAAGTTAGAGTGTTAGGATCTTTGGGATCACTCATCTGATGGATCCGTTGTTCGGCCACAACCGCTGGACCGTGCCGGTCAATCATCGGCGAGAGTGTCGTTGCTAAGCGGGCTCTCCTTTGTTTGGGTACGGGCAAGGGAACAAGTTCTACCATCTCCGCTTCTATCCTCGATCTTTGTTTTCATTATGATGAAGGGCCGATGAGGACGCCGAGACAGATTACTCTGTGGTCGGACGCCTCATCTTTCCTTCTGAGTACGTATTAGCAGACTACAAGATGATGGGGTTGTCAATATCCGTTAACGATGTCAACAACCACGGACAAACATTCCAACACACGTTTTCCGCTCTGGGGGCTTGTTTCGATACTGCGAGTTGGTGAGCTGCTGCTGGCGACTTCAGACGCGCAAATGAGGCCCTAGCGGCAATGGAGGGCGGCGAAACGAGGCGCGGAGGGCCGGTTTTGCGGAGAAAAGGCGCGAGGCGACCGATGCAGGTAGACCGATGGGCACCTCATCAGCTGATGCGTTGGTCGAACTTGTAGTCTGGGACCGGCTCGGGCGCGCTCAGGTCGAAATCTGGCGACTGATCGATGTCGGGCTCCTGGTCAGGGAGGACCTCGCGCCGGTGCGAGAGGTGGGGGGAGAATTGGCACGCCAGGATGACTCAATATTTACTGCACCAATGGTGCGTCGGTAGTTAAAGGCAATGATGGTGAGTTCTTGACTACAGCGCGGACAGCTCAAGGAGAAGACCTCATAGATGCGCGCCAGCAGCATCGCCCAGAGCAAGGCGGGGCGCGAAGAGCGGGTCGGCTGTTTCGGGTGGTCGGATTTCTCGGGCGGGGCGTTGTCGGTCGTTTGCGGGTCCTCGGTCGGGTAGGAACTCGTACCGGTTTCAACTGATCACTTTCCCACCCGCGGGGACTTACGATGACAGGGATATAGGCTCACAGTTTACCCAGCGGATGATGTACTTTCAGTGGAATTCGAAGGCAACCTACGACGCCCCAAACCGGACGTCGGCATTTATAGCTCGAAGGGCAGGTCCTGAGGGCTGTCTATTGCACCGCAATATCACTATGCGGTTCTGGAAGATATCTCCATCGGTGAGGAGAACGCCTGGACCCGACCCACCGGACCTTCAAGCTGTAAATGTTTCAACGTCTGGTTTTTGGTGAAGCCCTTTTGGATCAACAGAGAGACTGCTTGGTTACTCGACGTGGGAGTGTGCGTGGGTACTGACAAGTTAACGAACTCGGCGGCCGAACGTGGGAATGTCATGCGTCTTTCGACTTCATAACACGTTCCGAGTGGGCGCTTACATCGACATACAGGGGCTAAAGTCCCCATCCAGTAGCGCTAGCCCACGACTACGAGTTAACTTGTCAGTACCCTACAGCCTATCGTGGCTTGAAGGGTTGGAAATCCTTGCTAATTTCGAGTGTGACATCCACATCAGTCCCATCATTCAGACGCATCTCGATGTGTTCGGGTAAGCCATCTGGGCAGCCTTTCGGAACGGAGACGTGGATGCGCAACCCCTTGCCGTCGGTGGGGATAAACATATTTGCGCGGTCGACATTCAGCTTTTGTTTAATGGCTTCGCTTTGCTCTCGTAAAACTTCGGTCAAGTCATTGAAAGTAGCTGGTCGCCCCATAATCAAGTTCTCCAACACAATAATGAGAAATGGTAGCTTGTCACCGCTTCATAGTCACTTGCCCCATAGAAAATGAGAAATGATAGTACTCAAGGGAAGAGCGATGCCCGCAGGTCAGCCAGTGATGACACGCAAGCTCGGAATCCCGGTGACGTTTCTGAGTTCAGACAACACATCAGCGATGGGATTAACCAGCGTGTGAAAGTCGTTCCCGGCAAATAGCAGTCCGATGAGTTCGTGCTGGTCGTTTTCGACTCCGCTACCGCTGTCGCCACGATCACTAAAAGGACCGACGTTGTCATCGGTTGCTTCGATGACGAGCTGGTCAACAAAATGCGCATCCTTGTCGTTACTGTTGTCGTCATACGAGATGGTGCTGACACCGGCAAGCCCGGTGACGTTACCTTCCGTGTAACCTGTCGTACGTCCCACCTTATACACCCGAGTTGAGCCTCGAATCGCTGCGTTCGCGTCCACAGTGTATCGGGCAGCGATACCGCGAATGGTGCCACCGAAGGTGAGCCGGTCTAAGTCGTCAAGTGTCCGATCAGTCTCCAACAGCTGTCCGATCGCTGCGTCAACGCGGTTGTTCGGCGTATTAGCTGGTGTTATGAACTGAAGTGGAACAACGGCTAAGACAGATGCGATTTCGAGATTGGTTACCAGTGAGTTCAAGGTTGGCATCAATTGAAACTCTGTCGAAGTAAGATCGAGCGTCCCGGGTTGGACAATCGACTCGTTCTGCGCTGCATCATTCGCGCGGCCAATGACGTGATTGTTTGAGACAACATAAAGATTACCGTTGTCATCCTCCATGTAGAAACCTGCGGTACCGACACTCACTGCGTTTGGGTACTCATTGGTTGGATTCGTGATCCCTATGCCGCAGCGCAAGGCGCCAAACGGTTTTTGGGCATTGAGTACCGGCGGGTTACCGCCATACACGCCGCGCTGAGGGCGGGGAATTCTTAGACCTGGGCGAGGTCGGAACGCTCCGGGAGATTCGACGACATCGATCTCTGTTTTAGCTGGTTTCTTGACGCCGAGCACGGCCGAGTAAGCGGCATTGAACGATTCGATACCGCGGGCTTTCATTTGCTTAGATGTTAGTTTCTTTTCAACATAAGCAGTGACACAAAAGTCGGTTGCTCCGGCCAGGGCACCCGTTTCCTTGCGTCCGATGGCGACAAGACGAACATTGTGCTTTTTCTCGGCGACGAGTGATAAACCGTATTTGCGAATCGTTTTAAGTGCGTCTTTGAATTTCATGACAGTACCCCATCTCGGTTGTAGTGGAATATTGGGCAAATAGTGTCTGCAGCGACCCGTCCGCGGCGAGTTCGTAATTCTGACCCAAAGCCAGTCACGTTGGCAGTGTTATCACGAGTAAGGTTACCTATGAATTCTGAAAATTCCTGCCACATGATTGGGTATATTGCTGCAAAGGTACTAAAAGTCCCATAACGCGTGTGTAAGGATTTGAGTACTCGATCGTGCCAGCCTAAGCGCGACGACTTTCTTGCGGACTACAGCTGATCTCCAATCAAAGCGTTGGGAAAGCCACGCAAGCGTCAAACGCGCGGCCGGATCCGTTCGCCTCGGTTTCATATTACGTTCTTGGTACAGGGCAAGTTGCCGACGAAGAAACAGATTTTCTGCGGCGACAATGCTGTTTGGCCGAAGGAGCAGCCATACGTAGGTCAGCACACCCAAAAGGAGTCTGAAGATTAGCGCGGCACGAAACATAGTGGCTTCCGATTATGTCACTAGCCACGCGTAAGGGCGCTACTCAAATTGCGATATTGAGGTTCCCAAAATAATTGTGGAGTACACCCAGAATAATCGGTCTGAAGCCTTAAGCCGCGGCCGAGGATGACGCTGTTTGAATACCGCGAGCTGTTGACGCAACGCCAGATTCTCAAGAACTAATTCACGATGCGGACGGACAGCCGATCGCAGAGTGCCAATCAGTATTCTCAACCATTTGAACATGGCTCCCAGACTAGCCGGAGTCGATGCAAAAACGCAATTAAATCAAGCGTGATTATTTTGTAGGAGGGACAACGGACAATCCTTCCAGCTCATCTTTACGAATAGTGGATGTCGATCAAAACATAGGTGGTTTCGTTTTCCGCCACACGGACCGTTACTTCGTCACCCACCTGTTTTTTTAGTAATGCTTTGGCCAGTGGAGAATCGATGCTGATGTGGCCTTTCTGGGCATCGGTTTCGTCCGGGCCGACGATGCGGTAGGTGACCGTTGCGCCGTCGTCTTGTTCGAGCGTGACGGTAGCACCGAAAAAAATCTGCGCGTTATTTCCGACACCGTCAACAACTTTCAGTTCGGGCATGCGCTTTTGCAGATAACGGATGCGCCGATCGATTTCGGCTTGCTCTTTTTTTCGATAGATATATTCGGCATTTTCTGATCTATCGCCTTCCGCCGCGGCGGCGCTTAGGGCGTCATTGACGCCGCGCCGCTTTTGCCAAAGGGCCGTTAACTCCTTTCCCAGAGCAGCATACCCCTGCGGGGTAACGTAGGGGGACGATTTGGGGGCAGGGGAACGCCAGCGAGACATCAATGCATTCCGTTCAAGGAGCGATCAGCTAATGATACAATGGTTAGTACGCGCACTGAAGTTCCCTAAGGGATATCCAGGCGTCAACAAAAAGGGCCGCTCTCGCGGCCTTTTTGTTGGTTACCGGAATAACTCAGGAAGCTGCCATGTCCTTGAGTTTTTTCAGCGGGGTGACTCGCACTTTCACGCTGTTCGGGCGGGCGGCAACGTCCATGGTCTCACCAGGACGAAAAGGATTTGGAACGTTTTTCTGCGCCTTGCGTGCGGGAACCTTCACTGTCTTAACCTTGAGCAAGCCCGGCAGTGTGAAGTTGCCGACGGCACGTTTCTTGATGTGACGTTCGACAATGGCGGACAACTCGTCGAGAACCGACTTGACCTCCTTCTTGCCGATGCCGGTGTTATCCGCGAGTTCCGCGATCAATTGCGTTTTGCTCATCGCTTCTTTCAAAGCGGTCGTCTTTGCAGCCATTGTTACTCCTGGAATTGGGAAATCAGCCCGAGTGAACGAATGCCACAACATCAATAAACGGTTGTCGATTCGTTGGTTGCGGGAAAACCGGCGCGATTCTATAGCACATAGCATAGAAAAAAAAGTAAAAATCGTCT
>CALZGZ010000018.1 GCA_945787105.1 uncultured Gammaproteobacteria bacterium | reverse complement strand
TGTACACCCATCGAATCTTTGGTCCGCCGCTGCAACAATGGCGCGACCATCGCATCATCTCGAGCAAGGCGAAGGCACTGTCGGTGGGCACCATGGTCATCAGCTTTACGTACTTGGCGTTATTCACCGAGCTTGCCCTGTGGCTGAAGACGCTCATCGCCCTCGTGATGGTGTATGGCGCATCGTATATCATCACCAAACCCTCCAGCCTTCCTGGCGAAAAGACTGATTATTAGCGAAGAAAGCAGAAAAATGCGATGGTGTTCGGGGGACAGTTTACTTAATTCGATGTTAACGAAGGGGCACAATACTTAGCATTTAAGTCACGCTGATTCTTTTATAAAGGTTCGCTGCGCTACGGTCGTCATCCAACGCACATACTGTCGTGTCGACCAACCGCATACGCCGGTGAGGTGTTCCCAGTTCGGCACCAATAGCATCGTCCACAAAGCATCCGTGGCCCTTTTGGGCGTCCATTCCGGCGCCAGCTTGCCCTCTGCATGCAGTGCCTCAATGGCTGCACGACACCCATCACGCATGGCCAGCATGCGGTCGTTCCACGCTGCTGCCGCCGCTTCGTCAGCGTCCCGCGCCAGGAGAAGCGCTTTGGCGACGCCGTAGATTTCGGGAATATAGTGACCCCAACAATCGATAAATAGCACCAGGCGTTCGGCGCCGGACGTTGCTGCTCTTGATGGTGCGAGCCGGCGATCCACGTCCAAAACCTCGTCCAGATGCCTGGTTGCCGCCACCAGCAGCTCGCTGCGCGATGCGAAGTGCAGGTAAACCGCTTGACGGGAGATCCCAGCCTCCTGGGCGATATCCCCCATGCGGACGCCACGGCCCCCGTGCTTCTCGAGCATGCGGACCGTCGCCTCCAGGATTCGTGCGCGGGTTTCGATATTTTTACTTGACATGGTGTCAAGTCTGCCCTATGGTTTACACAGTGTCAATTGACACAGTGTCAAGTAACCAACAGGAGAGCAGCATGAAACACATGAACCGCACCCAACTTTCAACCGGGCTCACGCTGATTCTCGGCGGGACCGGCAAGACTGGCCGCCGTGTTGCGGAGCGGCTCGCGAACCGCGGCGTGCCGACGCGCGTCGCGTCTCGGGCCGCCGATCCGTCCTTCGCTTGGGGGGACCAGAGCAGCTGGGACACCGTGCTCGATGGCGTGACGGCAGTGTACGTCAGCTATGCGCCAGACCTCGCTATTCCGGGGGCGACGGACTCCATCCGTGCCTTCACCGAAAAGGCCGTGGCGCGCGGTGTCCAGCGGTTGGTTCTTTTATCCGGTCGCGGCGAAGCGGAAGCACAACGCTGCGAGCGCATCGTCCAGGACGCAGGCATCGAATGGACCGTAGTGCGCGCCAGCTGGTTCAACCAGAATTTTTCCGAAGGGGAATTTCTCGACATGGTATTGGCTGGCGCGATCACGCTGCCAGCCGGTGATGTCCCGGAGCCGTTCGTCGACGTGGATGACGTCGCCGATGTCGCAGTCGCTGCGCTAACCGAAGACGGCCATGCGGGTCAGATGTACGAGGTCACTGGACCTCGAATGCTGACCTTTAAGGAGGCAGTGGCAGAGATCGCCCGTGCCAGCGGACGCGAGATCCAATATGTCCAGATCCCGCACGAGGTCTTTGCCGCCGGCATCGCTGAGTCTGGCGCGCCGGATGACATCGCGTGGTTGTTGGACTACCTGTTTTCCACAGTACTCGATGGCAGGAACGCTTACGTCGGCGACGGGGTCCAACGAGCGCTGGGTCGGGAGCCGGCGGATTTCGCCGAGTATGCACGCCGGGTCGCCGATTCGGGCGTGTGGGACGTGCCGTCATCACGGCAAACGGCGGTGGCGTAATGAACGAATTGATACCGATCGTCGCGACAACGGCGCTGCTTGGGTCCGCGCTGATAGGGGGAGTGTTCTTCGCGTTCTCGAGCTTCGTGATGAAGGCCCTCGCCCGCGTACCCTCCGCGGACGGTATTGCAGCGATGCAGTCGATCAATGTCGTTGTAATCAACCCCTCGTTCCTGGGCGCGTTCATGGGAACCGCGGTGCTGTCGCTGGGCGTGGTCGGGCTCGCAGTGTTTCGCTGGAATCATCCGTCGGCGATGTTCTTGCTGGGTGGGGCCGTGTGTTACGTCGCAGGTACTTTTCTCGTGACCGTGTTCGGCAACGTGCCCTTGAATGATCGGCTGGCCGCCGTGTCCGCTACCGGTCCCGCCGCGCGTGACGTGTGGCACCGTTACCTGGACCGGTGGACCATGTGGAACCACGTTCGCACGGTGGCCGCGACGGCGGCGGCACTACTGTACACCGTGGGTCTCATGCAAAACGGGAGCACGGGATAGCAGGAATTCGGGTGACAGTATATTTAATTTGATGTGTGTTGGGGTTCTGGTTGCCGGTTGCTAGGATCTCGTCCGAGCTGCAAAAATTTAGTATTGTGTCCCCGTAATTGGTAACGAGCCTGGCGTGGAATCAATGCGACAAATCGATGGGAGGTGTCACTGCGGGAACATCAGTTATGAGTTCCTTTGGCCGGAACCCGGTTCACAAATTCCGGTGCGCGCATGCAGTTGTTCGTTCTGCATAAAGCACGGCGCCGTTTACACGTCTCACCCGGATAGTCAGCTGACGGCACAGATCTCAGATCCGGCAGTGGTGAACAAATACTCCTTTGACACGAAGACCGCGGATTTTTACGTTTGTGCAAGCTGCGGCGCAGTGCCATTTGCGACGAGCAAGATCGAAAGCAATGAATACGCGGTTGTTAACGTCAACACATTCGAGGGCGTGGATAGAACGGAGTTTGACTCGACGGTGACAGACTTTGCTGGGGAGCGCGTTGGCGACAGGCTGGACAGGCGCAAGCGAAAGTGGATTCCGCGAGTCACTATCGAAACCAAGCGCACACGTTAAGGAGACACGCTACTTCATTCAAGGAAGATGCGGGTGTTCGGAGGACAGTACACTTAATTCGATGTGCGCCTGGGTTCCGGGTTGCGTTAGTGCAGGTCCCAGCCGATTTCCACAAATAAGTAAACTATCCCCGGAATTTCCCGGGAATGTCCTGGAATTCGGAATTGGCCGTAATTCTCGTCCATTATTTACGTCAGCGGACAGTCGTCACTTGCGGGAACCAAGCGCTGTATTTACCATTCATAACGACATGTCGAGAAAGCAGCGCCGAACTGGCAAACGTAAATCTGGGGACAAAGTCCCAGAGGCAGGGCATCGCGCCGAGGCGCGAGTGGCGAAGGGCCGCGCCGGGGCCACCCCGGCGGGCGGTCGGCATCCGCTCGACAACTGGCTGCTTGGGTTTGCCCTGGCCGGAATCGCGCTGACGGCCTACCTGACGTTCGTCGCGTGGTTTGGCGAGCATCCGG
Organism: uncultured Gammaproteobacteria bacterium; assembly: GCA_945787105.1. Lineage (GTDB taxonomy): Bacteria > Pseudomonadota > Gammaproteobacteria > Arenicellales > JAANXG01 > CALZGZ01. Next base: position 1,936 of record CALZGZ010000018.1, on the reverse strand, counting down.
CATACTGCGGGGCGGAATCCGATTGTGGCCTGGTGCAGCAGAGCCGCTGGTCCACGTTGCTCGGTGTGCCGATTGCGTTGTGGGGTCTTTTGACTTACGCGCTGCTCGCGCGGCTGGTGTGGCGCCTGCGCACCCGCCCGCGCTCCTGGCGGATGGCGTTGACCGTCGCCACTGTCGGTGCCGCCGTGAGCTGGTACCTCACCAGCGTGTCGGTATTCGTCATCGAAGCGGTCTGCGTCTACTGCCTCGCCTCTTTCGCAATCATTAATGCCCTGCTGGTGTTGTTGCTCGTGCGCAGGCCCGCGCACATGCGGGAGCACGAGTGGGCGAAATCGCTGCCGGGTCCGCTCGGCTCAGCCGTCGTGGTCGTGTTCGCGTTGTTCCTGCACTTCAGCGGCCTGTTCGACCCTGCCGCGGGGCCCGAGAAGCCGTACCTGAAGGCGCTTGCCGTGCACCTGCGCGATTCCGGCGCACGCTTTTATGGTGCGTACTGGTGCCCGGCCTGCCAGCAGCAGAAGGCCTTGTTCGAGGCCTCCGTTGACCGGTTGCCTTATGTTGAGTGTTCGCCGAACGGGCGCAGAGGCGCGCGCAACTTTGCTTGCACCGCGAACGACATCAACGACTTCCCGACCTGGATCATTGACGGTCGCCGCCGCACCGGCGTGATTTCTGTCGGCGAGCTTGCCGCCATGTCACGCTTCGCGTGGTCCGACGATAGCGCTCGGAAACAATGAATGAGAATTTGGGAGGGGGAATTCGGGGGACAGTACACTTAATTCGATGTGCGCTCGGAGTTGAATTCGGAGGACAGTACACTGAATTCAATGTCCGCTCGGATTTGGGTTGCCGATGGCCTCGTGCCATTCGAGTCACACTAATTAAGTATTGTGTCCCCATAATTCACACGATCCGCTTTTTAGTTTTCCAGTTCCTCGTAGGCCAGCAGCAAATACATAAAACAGGCAGCCTCATCCGTCATCGCAGCGCCATCGCTAACCAGTTCAAGCCAGTCGCCAATTCGTCTACGCACTTTAACCGAGAGCACTTTGCGGAGTTGACGTATCTGGCGTTTGGAAGCGCGACTAACGAGTAAGCCTCGTGCGACATCATCCCCGATCCCCCACTCCCGCGCGACGGGGATAAGGCTGCGTAAGTCACGCGGTACCTTTCTTGCATCGATTTTCTCAGGTCGGAATCGATCTATTTCCTGCTCGAGTTCCGAATCTACAGCAGACTTGTCTCGCCCTCGAAGCTGAATCTGCGCTACTTCGTCCGATAGGTAGGATTCAAACCATCCAACCCCATTCGGGAAAACGTTGAGTACAAGTGTTGACGTATCAGTTGGAAAGTTCACTTTGCGTAATGCGGTCTTGACGTTTGATAAATCAACTCCTTCAAGATCCGCCAATTTTCGGAGCCATCGAGAGGCCGTGGTGTCTTTTCCCTGCACGAGAAGGATGGTCAACAAAAACCGAACATAGACTCTATTGTCAGCATCAAATCGAAGGGCGCTACGCATCGACGCTTCTGCCGCTGTGACATCGCCACTCAAAAAATGAACATAAGCGAGTAGGGCGTGTGCCGTTGGAAGCCTCGTCGTTGCAGCAGTACCCTGTGTGAGCAGGCTTTCTGCCCTACTTTTCCACTTACGTGGTCGAGATACGGCAGCGGGATCGCAGATTTTGGCTGCGGATTCATACAAAGATTTTGCTGTGTCTCGCCGTCCTTGCTCCGGCTTGTTCGAACCATTACGTGCGCGAGTTGAGGGACGCAATATCTGTACTCCGCTCTACAAATCCATGAATTCGGGGGACAGTTTACTTAATTCGATGCGCACCTGGGTTCGGGGTTGCGTTGGTGCAGGTCCCGGCCGATTTCCACAAATAAGTATACTGTCCCCAGAATTCATTATGATATGCCGTAATAAAGAGCGCCG
>CALZGZ010000017.1 GCA_945787105.1 uncultured Gammaproteobacteria bacterium | reverse complement strand
TGAGCCTCTACTTTGTTGCGGAGTTCCACGGTTGGCGCCTCGCCGGAGAGTAGAACAATTCCATTCATACTGGTTACGCTGAGGTGGGCATTCTTTCTCAGCTCTGGCTCGCGGACAAAAAACTCGCGAACCTTCAGTTCGATGGCACCATCATCGATATAGACTCCCGCAGTACGCCGACCGTGTACGATGTCGACGGTAGCAACCGTCGCACCCACGCCTATAACGATGCAGGATGGCAGTGACAAAGCAAGCGGTAACAGTAATATGAGGAAAAAAAGATTGCGAGATTTCATTATTGGCCCAATAGTTGCCGATCGATTAAATCACAAATGCAGTGGATTACTATGCCATGCACTTCCTGGATCCTAGCGGTGGATGGTCCGGGTACTAGAATATTCACATCGTTGTGCTTCAGCAAGTTTGCAAGCTCGCCGCCGTCTTTTCCATTCAATGCCACACATGGCATCTCGCGTTCATGTGCGGCTTCCACCGCGCGCAAGATATTTGGTGAATTGCCCGACGTGGTAATCACTAACAATAAATCGCGCGGCTGACCCAGAGCCATTACTTGCTTGGCAAATACATCATCGTAACTGTAGTCGTTGGCAATCGATGTCAACGTGGAGCTGTCCGTGGTAAGGGTCAACGCCGCTAGACCTGGTCGTTCGGCTTCAAAACGGTTTAGCATCTCCGCGGAAAAATGCTGCGAGTCTGCGGCTGAACCCCCGTTGCCGCAGCTGAGTATCTTGTGGTCCTGATATAGCGCGTTCGTCATTAGCTGCGCTGCGGCGACGATGTCGGCGGTAATGTTATCCATGGCATCGCGGATAACTTCTATACTCTCTTGAAAGTTGCCAATAACACGCTGTATTGGGTCGGTTGTCATAACGGTTAGCATGTATAGTTACTATAAGTTCTATCCGGCAGTGCACGTCGTCAATCAAAACGCATCTTTTATCCAATCTGGATCCACAGAGTTGATGTCACCGGTGAGAGATATGACATCAAAACGGCAGGGCCGGTTGCTGAGCGGTTTATGGCGTTGACGATAATGTTCAGCGGAGGCGCGCAATTTTTTTTGTTTTTGTGAATCGATACTGGCTAGCGCACCGCCAAAGCGGTCATTATTTCGATAGCGAACCTCCACGAAAACCACGTGTTCCCCGTCTTCCATTACCAGATCGAGTTCTCCACAAGGACAACGGTAGTTCGAGTCAATGTGCCGTAAACCTTTTCGGATCAAGAAATCACGGGCTTTGAGTTCCGCCCGCTGCCCTCGTTTCAAATGGAATGCCAAGTGCCTCGTTCCCGGTTTCGTACAGATCCATGCGACGCTCACCCGCCGGAAACTCCTGCATTACCGGTCGTCCGTTTTGAAACTTTGCCCAACTCAAGTGACGGATGACCCGGCCCCTCCGGTCCATGCTCAAATCCGCGGTGACGCCCTCGATGACTAAGTCTTGGTCCTCACGCAATCGCGCCAGAGCCGGGATTATCGCATAGCTATCCATACCGAGGGCGAATAGCCGATCCAGTGGGGTGAAGGCATACGGCCAAGGCCCTTGAATTCTCTTACGTGCATTGCGAATTCGCCCGTCATTCGCCAGTAGCCACGGCATATCGCCGAATACGATGCCGTTCAGATCGACATCGTTCACCGGGTCGGGTTTCCCGGAATAGATATGGGAAGTCGCATAGACTGGCACGTTGTGGGCCTGAAAAAAATTGATTTGCGGTTTCAATAACCGAGCAGTTGCTGTGTTTGCGGCGAGAAATAGAAAGTCGATATCCTGTCGGCGGCGAGGTTGAAAACCCAGTTTCGATCGCAGCAACGCCGACAGTTCGTGTTTGCGCCCCTCGCTCTTGTCAATATTCAAGACCTCCTTGATGGGCGTGGAGTAATCGGGCTGGTTATCCACATAGGGACGGGTTTCCACCACCAGACCTCCCAATTCCCGCCAGCGTATACTGAAGGCATCCTGGACGCGCTGGCCCCACGTCGTTTCCGGATACAACACCGCCACGGTACGGTGTCCATCAAGATAGGCGCGCACCGCAGTCTGCTGCGCGTCTTGCTCCGGGGACAGATCGAATTCAAACCCATTCATGGGGAGGGATTCGGCCGCATGCGCGCCGCCCAGTAACAAGGTGGGGACCGAGAGCGTATCGGCTGCCAGCAACGCAGCGACTGCCTCTTTCCCCAATGGCCCCACGATCAAGTCAGCGCCTTCTTGCACCGCGAGACGATAATAGTTCGGCGACAATACGGCTTCAGATCCGATGTCGTATACGGCAATCTCCGGCTTGTTGGGGTCGCCGTTGGCATTGTGGACCGCAGTAAACCCGTCATGTACCGCTTGCGCGGCGCGTCCATATTCCGAGGCGAGCGGCAACAATAACGCCACCCGCCGGGCGTCGATAATAGATCGTCCACTAAACGCAGTGGCGCGCCGTTGCAGGAACAAACTCGCGCTGTGTTGTGGGTGTAGCGATTGCCATTGCCGAATCTCGTTTTCGAGACGGAATGCATCATGGCCATGTTCCATGTGTACCAGGGCGAGATCGATCCAACCAGACAATTCGTCACTGGAGACAGTCTGGCGTAGGTCGAGCAGTTGATTCATCTTTGTTCGGTTGAGCAAGGCCCAAATCTGACGTTGATTGAACAGCAGTTCATCCGGATCGGCCAAGTATTTTTCGCGTGCGATTAAATCGCGAACCGCTTCAAGCGGACGATCCACAAGCAGATTTGCCCGCGCTCGCAGCTGCCACAATTGTTCGCTCAGCTGTGGGTTAACGCCAGGCCGATCTTCCAGACCGGACAATAATACAAAGGCCGTGTTGGCGCGGTTGTTAAGTATCGCAATGCGCGCCGTGAGTAATTGGCGACGCGTGTCATAGCGCGGCGCCAGCCCGGTCACGTCGATCGAATCCAGAAGACGCGAGGCCGGGTCATGGCGTCCCGATCGAATCAATGCTGCGGCGGCCTTGAGTTGAAAGTCGGCACGCTCTGGTGGTAACGCATCCTCGGCGCGAGTAAGGTACTCAGAGGCGGAGTTGAGGAGTTCCTGTGTCGTCGGCGTCTTGGTACCAGGTTCAACGGATGGCGAAACCGGCACTTCGGTAATCGCAGTGGTCCGCGTTTCGGCTGTGTGTGGCACCGGTTGTGACGCACAGCCGGCGATGACAATGGTGGCAATGGTTGTGATGAACCGGATTTTCACAATTGAGCGAGATTTTGTTGAAACCAAGGCAAACGGAGTATAGCGAGTGGCCAAGCAGCCAGGCAAAGGCGGGATCTTATATATCGTGGCAACGCCGATCGGGAATCTGGAGGACATCAGCGCACGAGCGATTCGCATTCTTGCACAAGTCGATGTGATTGCCGCGGAGGACACGCGCGTGAGCCGCAAACTGGCGGATCGCTACCAAATCCGCACCTCCAGGATTGCTTATCACGATCACAATGAGCGGCAACGTGCCCCGCAATTGGTGGATCGGCTGGTTCACGGCGAGGACATCGCGTTGATCAGCGACGCCGGTACACCGCTGATCAGCGATGCGGGTTATCGCCTCGTGCGCCTGGCGCACGAACAAAGCATTCGCGTAACCGCGGTGCCCGGTCCCTGCGCCGCCATTACTGCGTTATCAATAGCCGGGCTGCCGACCGATCGCTTTGTTTTCGAGGGGTTTTTGCCGTCCAAGGCCGCGCCCCGGCGACAACGTCTTGAGGCCCTGAAAGATGAATCGCGAACAATCATTTTCTATGAATCCGTGCATCGCATTCTCGCCACGCTGCGAGATATGGTGTCGATATTCGATGGGCATCGCGAAGGTTTCATCGCGCGCGAGATTACCAAACAGTTTGAAACTGTCAGGCGTGATTCACTGGTGAACCTTCTGGCATGGCTGGAGACCGAACCCCAGCAGCGAAAGGGGGAATTCGTCCTATTGGTGCACGGACGGCCAGACCGCCCCGCGGCGACGGCGGAATTAGAACGGGTGTTGTCGCTGTTGCTCGCAGCCCTGCCGATGAAGCAGGCGGTGGACCTAGCAGTGAACATCACCGGCGCCAGCAGGAATGATGTGTACCGGCTGGCGCTCAGACAATCCGGGGACTGACGGCCACTTGTATTGAGTGGCCTGGATCTTGTATCTTGAATCGGAGAGTCAGCCGGGCAGTCGCCCCTTCGGGGGAGGAAAGTCCGGGCTCCGCAGGGCAGGGTGCCAGGTAACGCCTGGGCGGCGTGAGCCGACGGAAAGTGCCACAGAAAATATACCGCCGGTTGCCTACCCTGGGTCGGCTTCCAAGGCCGGTGAACACCACGCGAGAGGCGGTGTGCCGGGGCTGGAAGCCGACCCAGGGTAGGTGGCCGGTAAGGGTGAAAAGGTGCGGTAAGAGCGCACCGCGCGGGCGGTAACGCCCGTGGCAGGGTAAACCCCACCTGGAGCAAGACCGCATAGGGACCCCTTGGTGTGGCCC
>CALZGZ010000016.1 GCA_945787105.1 uncultured Gammaproteobacteria bacterium | reverse complement strand
CGGCAACCGCAACATCCTTCTCGGGCTGGACGTTCATGGGCCATCCGGGCCTGTTGTATCGCGACGGGTTTCAGTACGCCTATGCATCGTTCTATGCCATTACTATTCCGTTTACCGGGGTGATGTTCCTGAAGCGCCAGTGGATGCTGGGTAAACGTTTCGGATTTGTCACGCCAGGTGAGATGCTGTCACACTATTTCAAGTCGGATGTCATCCGCTTGCTGGTGGTGCTGGTGGCGTTGTGTTTTTCCGTGCCGTATCTCGGACTGCAGTTACGCGCGTCCGGTTTCTTGTTCAACGTGTTGACCGATGGTCTGTTGGGCGTCGAGGTCGGAATGTGGCTGTTGTCCGCGGTGGTGTTTATCTACGTGGCGTCCGGTGGTCTGCGCGCGGTGGCGTATGTGGATACGGTGCAATGTGTCCTGTTGGCCGGCGGTATCGTGGCCCTCGGAATCATCGCTATCAGCTTTGTTCCGGGTGGTTGGGAAGGCCTGAACAAGAGCATCGCGCAGCTGGCCCTGGATGATCCCAAGAAGACAGCGGACGGCTACAGCCACTACATCGCCATTCCCGGTGTGATTCAGTTTGTCGCGGGTCTGGGTGTCGAGAACCCGGTCGGCGGCGCCTGGACCGGCATCATGATTCTCACCTACATGTTCGCGCTGATGGGTATTCACTCCGCGCCGGCGTTCACCATGTGGGCGTTCTCCAACACCGACCCGCGTCCATTCGCGCCGCAACAGGTGTGGGCCTCGTCGTTCGGCATTGGCATCATCTTGTTCATTTTCACCGCCATGCAGGGACTGGGGGGGCACTTCCTCGGCGCCGACGTCGCATTCGCGGCGGCCCATCCCGAGTTGGTCAACAACGTCATGGGCGAGGCGCTTGGCGGCAAGGACCTGATGGAGTCGGCGGGCAAGCAAGGCATGCTGGTGCCGCAGCTCATACACCTGATGGGCGATACCGCGCCGTGGTTGGTGGGTCTGTTATCGGTGTGTGCCCTGGCGGCGATGCAGTCTACCGGTGCGGCGTATATGTCCACCGCCGGCGGCATGCTGACCCGCGACCTGCTCAAGCACTTCATCATGCCACAAGCCAGCCATGGCCAGCAGAAGTTCTTCGGCCGTGTCGGTGTGTTGGTGATCGTGTTGGCGGCGTTGGTGGTAGCCACCACCGCAACCGACGCGTTGGTGTTGCTGGGCGGTCTAGCGGTGGCCTACGGCTTCCAGATGTGGCCGTCGTTGATGTCGGTGTGCTACTTCCCGTGGTTTACCCGGGCGGGTATCACCGTCGGCCTGGCGGCGGGTCTCATCGTGGTAACCATCACCGAGAAGATTGGTGCGCAGTTCTTTCCGTGGGGCCGTTGGCCGTGGACCATCCACTCCGCGGGGTGGGGCATCATCTTCAACCTCGGGCTGGCGATCATCATCTCCTCGTTCACCCAGAACAAGGCGGATTTGGAGCATAAGATGAAGTTCCACAACTTCCTGAGGGAGCACGCGATGCTGCCCGAGTCCAAACGCGGACTGGTGCCGATCGCGTGGATTATCGTACTGGTGTGGTTCTTCTTCGGCATCGGCCCGGGCGCGGTTATCGGCAATACCATTTTCGGTAATCCGAACGACTTCGCCACGTGGACCTTCGGTATGCCGTCGATTTGGGCCTGGCAACTGTTGTGGTGGGCACTGGGTGTGTTCATGATGTGGTTCCTGGCCTACAAGATGGAGATGTCCACAGTACCCGATAAAGAAATCGAGGTGCTGTACGAAGACATCGGCGATTACCACGAAGCAAGCGACGAAGTTTAGCTGTTTCGGTAATGCAAGACGTTATGGGGGAGGGGTCACCCTCCCCCTTTTTATTGGCTCCATCAGGCGATCAAAAAGTTTTTTACCATCGGTCCTAACCCGCATTGCTCACCAGGCGCCCTGCCCCTATTCATGCACAGTGCAGCGAGGAAACCCGTAGCGTTTCTTCCAAGAAATGGCGACATTGTTGGTTGGCAAGAATAGGGGCGGGACCATCCCGGGCCTGGCTGGTGCTCGCACCTCTGCGCTTGGCCTGCACGCGAAAGAAAAGGGGTCTGAATCGAATTCAGACCCCTTGTTCTTAGCTCCAGGCGCGGCGCTTGTCCCCGCACAGCAGGGGAACAGCAGGGGCTCAGTTGCGCGAGCCCTGCGCCAGCATCCGGGATCCTGGTGAGAAATGCGGGCTAAACGGCTACAATCGGCGTCATGTTGATGTTCTGGTTTTGGGTGTTTGTGTTGGCGGCCCTGTTGTTTTATCCCGTTACGAAATTGGTCTGGGTGGTCAGCGTGCGCCGCATGCAACGAAAATTGCAAAAAGAGCTGAACGAGCAGGAACTGACGGCGGAGAAGCAACGTGCCCGCTTCATTTCCGTAATCATGTGTTTTTTCTTTTCCGTGCTGTACAACATCGCACGCTTGGGATTGCCCACCGGTGGATGAAACGCTATATCGATTTTTAAAGTATGTCGCGATCGCAATCGTGGCGATCGTCATAGGTGTAATGATCTGGGAATCTTTCTTTGTCGAAAAAACCCCGGGAAACATCGCCTACCTGCAAGGCAATACCCTGTTCGAAGACGGTGACTATGAGCAAGCGCTGCGCCAATACGAAGATGCTCTGGCGAAACAACCCGAGGCCACGCATTACGTCCGCGCCAAGGCCCGCACCTTGATGCAGCTGGGCCACTACGACGAAGCGCTGGCATGGTTCGATCGAGCGGTGGCGCTGCAACCGTATTTCGGGGGCGCTTACGCCAATCGCGGTATCCTGTACGATCGCATGGGCCGGTATCAGCTGGCGATCGCGGATTACGAGAAGGCGTTACAGCTCGATCAAAAGGTCGCCGAGGGCCCGCACTGGCTGATACGGTTCTTGCGCAATCAGCCGGAAAAACCGCCGTCTATCAAGCAACGCGCCGAGTACCTCAAGCAGGAATTAGAGAAACCCGCCGACCAGCGGGTGTTGCGGGTGCCGGAAATAGACGCCAAACAAAGAACCTACAAGCAGTGAAGCAGGCACAGAACGGGTACAGCGCCGAACGGATGCCCCAACCGAGCGTAACGGGGTCTTGATCCCTATATTGCACCAAGGCGGCAAACAAAAGAGCCAATGTTGTCTGTAATTAATGAATGCGATCAATGTTCGATGTGACGCTTTGTGCCAGAGTATGTGCCTATCCCGGCGTTGGCTCGGTCGCGAACGGCGAGCCCGCATTGCTCACCAGACGGCGCCAAATTCCAAGTGCGCGGGAGTATACACCGCATTGAGCAAAAGTTACGGATTACGGTTGTTACGGCACGCACGCCTATCTCGGCCCTGGCCGGCGGGATCTTTGCTGCACTATACGGGTCAACGCCTATGGGTGAGCTAGACACCCTGAAAAGCATTGTATTGGTTGCGGTGACCGCATTCATCGCGTATCACGGCATCACATATCGCGACGAGAATGGAGACAGCGACATCGGACATCTGCTGTTTGGCTGTATCGCGTTAATTTTCTGTATGCGTTTTTTCTTCGTCGATTTACTCAAAGTATTTGGTGAATAAAAAACGGAAGAAAAAATAGGGCCAGAGTCTGCAACTCTGGCCGCATCTTCTTAGTAGCAAGGCGGGAAGTAGCATTGGCGGAACACAGCCATCACCTCTTCGGGGAGCGAGTACACTGACAGTGTGATCGCTATAAAAATCACTATGAGTACCGCCGCATACGCCTTGGCAAAAAATCTCATGCGGGTGCTGGGAAGCCGCCGCCAGATACCGAAGGTTTTTGGATCCAGACGTCCGTTTGCGTGTAATTGCATGATCTTGCGCGCGAAGCTGCGCACCCAACTGGGGATACGCTCGGCAAACATATAGGCGGCGAAATATTTTTCTATTTGCTGTTCGCTTGCCTTATGGCCGTGCCAATCGCGATAGGCAAGCTCGAAAAACTGAAATTCGGTAATCTCCAATACCGACGAAGCGTCAAGAATGGCGACAATGTCGGCATCGATGTGCCGGTTGAAGTATTCGATAGCGCTTCGAGACTTGGCAGACGTCTTAGGCTTCAAACCGAGTCTCTCCGGGGGCTATGGCCTGCATTGGTCATGTGGACCGCGGACGATGACACGGGATTCGGGCGGCTTGGCGCGGTACTGGAGCGATGAAACAAGCGGTCGGAGTCACAGCTCCGACCGCTTGTTGTTGTTGCGTGAAGGGCAAGTGTGGGGGTTCGAGACCGAGCCAATACCGGGATAGCCACCTAGTTAACCACAAAGGGTTAAGCCAGATTTTGATCGAATTTCTCGTTCCAAACATATTTCTAGCTGTGGTCTTCGCCGCCTTGGTGCACTATACGGGCGACGGCCGCCTGGTGAGAAATGCGGGTTAGATCCAAGCGTAGCTGATGAGACCGTGAGATCTAAATCTGGTTCCATTGGGGCGATTATGCGCGTCGTGCCGATTTCGGCGTGTGCGTAATGGCGGTTAAGAATTGACAGCTAGCCGTCACGCTTTAAAATCAACACCTTCGCGGCAATCCAGCGAAGCTGGCTGCGGGTATCGAGAGCGGTTCGGGCGGATCAGCACGGGGACGATGGGGTCCCTGCCAGCATTATAATCAGCGCTGACTGGGTCCGGCCGCTTCGGGCAGAGATATACGACTTCACCGAAGGAGAACGTCATGTCAGAAAATAAAGTGTATCCGGTCCCCTCGGGGGCAGCCAAACGCGCCTACATCGATGAGGCCAAATACAATGAAATGTACAAGCGTTCGGTGGAAGACCCCGAGGGATTCTGGGGCGAGCAGGCGGAAGAATTCGTTGACTGGTTCAAGAAATGGGACCGGGTCATGGATTGTGACTTTCACAAAGCCAATATCCGTTGGTTCGAAGGCGGCAAGCTGAACGTCGCATACAATTGTCTGGACCGGCACTTGGAGACCCGCGGCGATCAGGTGGCGATTATTTGGGAAGGAGATGATCCCAGTGTCGATAAAAAGATCACCTATCGCGAGTTACACGAACAGGTTTGCAAATTTGGCAATGCATTAAAAAACTTGGGAGTGACCAAGGGTGACCGGGTATGCATCTATATGCCGATGATCCCGGAGGTGGCAATGGCAATGTTGGCTTGCGCCCGGATCGGCGCTATTCATTCCGTAGTATTCGGTGGTTTTTCTCCGGATTCACTGCGGGACCGCATCAACGACTCCGAGTGCAAAGTGCTGATCACCGCAGATCAGGGATTGCGAGGCGGCAAGCCGGTGCCGCTCAAGGCCAACGGCGACAAGGCGCTGGAAAATGCACCAAGCATCGAAAAGGTCGTCGTGGTGAGGCACGGAGGAATGGAGATTGAATGGAATGAGGGCCGTGACGTTTGGTATCAAGACATCTGCGATGCGGTGTCAGCGGATTGCCCGGCCGAAGAAATGGACGCCGAAGACCCACTATTTATTTTGTATACCTCGGGTTCCACCGGCATGCCCAAGGGGGTATGCCATACCACCGGTGGTTATAACGTCTACACCGCAATGACTCACAAATACGTCTTTGATTATCACGAAGGCGATATATATTGGTGCACCGCGGACGTGGGATGGGTAACCGGTCATTCGTATATTGTTTATGGTCCGCTGACCAATGGCGCGACCACGCTGATGTTCGAAGGGATACCCACTTATCCAGATGCCGGCCGTTTTTGGGATGTCGTCGACAAGCATCAGGTCAATATCTTCTACACCGCGCCAACAGCAATTCGCGCATTGATGGCGCAGGGCGATGACTTTGTGGCCCGCACCGGCCGTAAAAGTATCAAACTGCTCGGGACGGTGGGCGAACCGATCAATCCTGAGGCGTGGGAATGGTATTACCGTGTCGTTGGCGAACAAAGGTGCCCGATTGTGGATACCTGGTGGCAGACGGAAACCGGCGGTATTCTCATCACCCCGTTACCCGGGGCCATCCCGCTAAAGCCTGGATCAGCGACCAAACCGTTCTTTGGCGTGACGCCGGCGCTGATGGATGAACAAGGCAACATCTTGGAAGGCCCCGCCTCGGGTAACCTGGTGATTACGCGTCCGTGGCCGGGAATAATGCGTACCGTGTACGGTGACCATCAGCGCTTTTTTGACACCTATTTCAAGATGTACCCAGGTTACTACTTCACCGGCGACGGCTGCCGGCGGGATGAAGACGGATACTATTGGATCACCGGCCGCGTCGATGATGTGATCAACGTATCCGGTCACCGAATGGGCACCGCCGAGGTCGAGAGCGCGCTGGTGTTGCATGACGCGGTGGCCGAAGCCGCCGTGGTGGGCTGTCCTCACGACATCAAAGGGCAAGGTATCTATGCCTATGTCACCCTCATGGTCGGTGTCGAACCATCCGAGGAGTTGCGCAGGGAATTGGCACAACACGTGCGTACTGAAATTGGCCCGATTGCCACGCCGGATTTTATTCAATGGGCGCCGGGTTTACCGAAAACGCGCTCCGGTAAGATTATGCGGCGTATTCTACGCAAGGTTGCCGAGAATGAAATTAGCAATCTCGGTGATACCAGTACCCTTGCCGATCCCTCGGTGGTCGACGATCTGATTGAAAATCGGTTGAACGCCTGATGGTCCGCGCTTGACTGCGGACGAATGAATCGTTCCAAGGTGGGTGCCATTTCGGGTTAGTGTCTTTTGCGCCGTTGCAGCCAGACATTCAAGCCCTGCGCGTTCAACGTTGTGTCCATGGCAAGATGGCGACGGATCTGCTCATCGGTAAGCGATGTTCCGTGCTGCGTGGCTTCCTGGAAGAGGTATTCACCGATCAGGTGAATGAGTCGGGATTCTCGGTCTGGTTGGCTTTCTAAGCCTAGCGCCATGTCGACAATGGCAGTCAAACGCCGGTGCAGACCGTCAATCAGTCTTGCGGTTGGTGTGATGCGGCCAAAATGGGTAAGAAAGACCGCTCGTGGTTCGGTTTGCATAATGCGATCGATCGATCGATGCAACATATCGGGTTCACATTGCACTGGTGAAGTGGTCGGAAACAAGAACGGTCCGTGGTCGGAATCGAACGCACGGTAGGAGATACCCATGGTGTCTCCGGCGAATACATTCGCGAATTGCTCATCGAGCATTGAAAAGTGATGCCGTGCATGTCCGGGTGTATCTATAAACCGTAACCGGCGGCCGCAAAAATCCAATTGAAATCCGTCTTCGGCGATGATCAGCCGGGATTTGTCGACGGGAACAATCTCGCCATAGAGTTGCCGCGCCTTGTCTGCCCCATACACCTGAATAGTACCGGCGATTAATTTAGTCGGGTCTATCATATGTCGTGCGCCAAGCGGGTGGACGACGAGATTTGCATGCGGAAACTCGAGCATCATGGCGCCGGCTCCGCCGGCATGATCGAGGTGTACGTGGGTGACGATCACATAGGTCACCCGATCTGCGGAGATATTCTTGGCTTGCATGACTTTGCGAATTACCGGTAATGAATGTGTCGTTCCGGTATCGACAAATGCAACGTGACCATCCTGTTCAATAAGGTGTATCGACGCTATGCCCGGTTCGATGAATTGGGCGTCAATAGTGGTGATGCCGTCGTTAAAGTCGACGAACTGTGCTGTCATGGGTAACTGTATTCACAGGTGCTGTGTTGGTACGCACTCGCCCGTATATTCCACCAAGAATCGCGGAGGATGGCGCAGGGACTCGTCCTGTGCGTAGTTCCCCTGCCGTTCCCCTGCTGTGCGGGGACAAGCGCCGCGCTGGAGCGACATGCACAGCCGTGGCGATGCGTTGAGTGAAGCGCAAGCCCAGGCGTTGGCGCCCAAGCCGGCGCCGGGATAGTCCCGCCCTTACTCGCGCCAAGCGAACTGGAGCACCGACTGTCGCTGTTTCCCACAACAGTCGCTGCGGTTCCCCCTGGTGGATTGCCATGAATAGGGGCGGGACACCGTGATGCATTATACGGGCTAAGGTCAAGGGTTTTTATCCGCGAACCTTTTTGTGGGACTATACAGCATGCTCCAGTGGCCGGAGAAAACGATGAACCTGGTTGGGCAAAAAGTTGCGCTGAGTCGAAATCCTGGGACCACCAACGAGTACTTGTGGCGGTTGAGTTATAGCGCGATCACCGAGTCTAGTGAACTACACAGGCATGGTTGGCAACCTGGACGGTAGGTGGCCAACGGAGTGATACCGGAACGAAAAATCGGCAGTGTGGCAACTGCCCGCGGGCTGCGCACGCGGTGCCGATGGCAGAGGGTGAATCTTGCATGCGCCGTGTTTCTTGTATAATGTATACCAGAAGTTTAAGCGCACCGGAGCCTGGGTGGAGAACAAGAGTCACGCCAAATTCGCTGTGAAACGTGGCCATCCGGGTGCACGGCGAACTATTGCCGGGGTCGTCCCCAAGGGTCGGCAAGCCGATCCCGATGCCCTGAAGACGATTCAGCAGCTGCTTGGCGAGCGGCCCAGGCGGCGGGACTTGCTCATTGAACATCTGCACCTCATCCAGGATCGCTTCGGCCACCTTTGCGCGTCTCATCTAGCGGCGCTGGCGGAGGAGATGCGGTTGGCACAGACCGAGGTGTACGAGGTGGCGACCTTCTATGCGCATTTTGATGTCGTTAAGGAAGGTGCGCCGCCGCCGCCGCCATTAACCGTCCGCGTATGTGACAGCATTGCTTGTGAACTGGCGGATTCGCAGTCCCTGGTCACCGAGTTGACGAAACGATCCGGCACGCAGGTACGTATCGTGCGGGGCCCCTGCATGGGGCGCTGTGACACGGCCCCGATCGCCGAGGTGGGTCATAATTTCGTAGACCACGCGACCATTGAGTCAGTACTCGCTGCGATTCATGCGGGTCGAACCCATCCCCAATTACCGGACTACGCAAATTATGATCAGTACTTCCGGGACGGGGGTTATAAGCTGTTGCAGGAATGCCTGTCCGGTAAACACAAACCAGACGAGGTGATGGCCGCCTTGGAACAGGCAGAATTGCGCGGCCTGGGGGGAGCGGGTTTCCCCACCGGCCGCAAGTGGCGCATCGTGCGCGGACAACCGGCGCCGCGTCTACTGGCGGTGAATGCCGATGAGGGAGAACCCGGCACTTTTAAAGACCGGTACTACCTGGAGCATGACCCACATCGTTTCATTGAGGGTATGCTGATCGCTATGTGGGCGGTGGATGCCGACAAGTGTTATCTGTATCTACGCGACGAATATCCGGCGGTACGCGAGATTCTATTGCAAGAACTTTCACGGGTGGAAAGCGAAGGGTTGGTAAGCCACGGGTCTATGATATTACGCCGCGGCGCCGGGGCCTACATCTGTGGCGAGGAATCCGCGATGATTGAGTCGATCGAGGGTAAACGTGGTCTGCCACGCAACCGGCCTCCCTATGTGGCCGAGATCGGGTTATTTAATCGTCCGACGCTGGTGAACAATGTGGAAACCCTCTATTGGGTGCGGGACATATTGGAAAAAGGGCCCGCGTGGTGGGCTGGCGCGGGGCGGAACGGACGCAATGGTTGGCGCAGCTATTCAGTCTCGGGCCGGGTCAAACAACCGGGCGTAAAGCTTGCACCGGCGGGTATTACTGTTAAGGAATTGATAGAGGAATACTGCGGCGGCATGCAGGTTGGCCACATCTTCAAGGGCTATTTACCCGGGGGCGCATCGGGTGGCATCCTGCCGGCGTCCAAGGGTGATGTACCTTTGGATTTCGGGACATTGGAACAACACGGTTGCCTGATCGGTTCCGCCGCGATTGTGATCTTCGGTGACCAGGACAATATGCGGGATGTGGCGGTGAATTTGATGCGTTTCTTCAAGGACGAAAGCTGCGGACAATGCACGCCCTGTCGGGTGGGAACCGAAAAGGCCGCGATGCTGATGACACAACCCAAGTGGGACCAGGCGCTGTTGACCGAACTGAGTCAAACCATGGCGGACGCATCGATCTGTGGCCTAGGCCAGGCCGCCGGTAACCCCATCAATTGCGTGCTCAAGTATTTCCCCGAGGACCTGGATGGATAAACCGCTACAGTTCATGCTCGACGGTCGCGAGATCGAGGCTATGCCTGACGAGACGATTTGGCAAGTTGCCAAACGCTGCGGCATTGAAATTCCCCATCTGTGTTATTTACCGACACCCGGCTACCGTCCGGATGGCAACTGCCGGGCGTGTATGGTCGAGATCGAAGACGAGCGGGTGTTGGCGGCGTCCTGTCTGCGTACGCCAACCCCAGGGATGGTGGTGCACACCGACAACGCGCGCGCCAGCCACGCGCAGCGCATGGTCATGGCGCTGTTGATGGCGGATCAACCGCGACGAGAAATCGCTCACGATAAAGATTCGCGGCTCTGGCAATGGGCTGAGCGCCTCGGCGTTGATAACAGCCGGTTTCCGGTTCGAGACGCGCCGATTGCGGACGCCAGCCACCCGGCAATGCATGTTGCTTTGGACGCTTGTATACATTGCAATCTGTGTGTGCGCGCATGTCGCGAGGTGCAAGTCAATGACGTTATCGGCATGGCATACCGCGGCCATAATGCAAAGATTGTGTTTGACTTTGATGATCCCATGGGGCAGAGCACTTGTGTGGGATGTGGTGAGTGCGTTCAGGCCTGTCCGACCGGGGCGTTGATGGAGGCCTCACTGGTTGATGCAACCGGTATCGGTAACACTGATCCGTTAACGACGGTGGATAGTATCTGCCCATATTGCGGAGTCGGCTGTCAGATCACTTATCAGGTCAAGGGCAACCAGATAGCGGCAGTCCAGGGTCGAGCCGGTCCGGCAAACGAGAATCGTCTGTGCGTGAAAGGCCGATTTGGTTTTGATTATGTGCACCACCCGCATCGTCTCGCGAAACCGCTGATCCGCCGTGACGATGCGCCCAAGCACGGCGGTCTTGACCTCGATCCGGCGCATCCCTTGACCCATTTTCGGGAAGCGAGTTGGAGGGAGGCGTTGGATGCTGCGGCCCGGGGACTCACGACGATTCGCGACCGCGACGGTCATCAGGCACTGGCCGGATTTGGTTCTGCGAAGTGCTCGAATGAAGAGGCGTATCTTTTCCAAAAACTGGTGCGCACGGGATTCGGCACCAACAACGTCGATCATTGTACTCGTTTGTGTCACGCCTCTTCGGTGGTGGCGTTGCTCGAGTGCATCGGTTCGGGCGCGGTCACCGCGCCGTTTACCACTGTCAAGGATGCAGATGTGATTGTTGTGATTGGCGCCAACCCCACGGAAAATCATCCGGTTGCGGCGACTTATTTTAAACAAGCAGCCAAGCTGGGGACCTTGATCGTCATGGATCCCAGAGGGCAGGCGCTGAAACGTCATGCTAAGCATATGCTGCAGTTCAATCCGGGAACCGACGTTGCGTTGCTCAATGCGATGCTCAACGTAATCATCGCAGAACAACTCTATGATCGGGTATACGTAGATGCGCACACCGAAGGTTTCGACAACTTAAGGCAGCACATCAATGACTATACGCCTGAAGCGATGGCCCCTGTGTGTGGTATTGAGGCCGAGACCATCCGCACTGTGGCTCGTACTTACGCCCAGGCGAACGCCGCGATCATATTTTGGGGGATGGGTATCTCACAACACATACACGGCACCGACAATGCCCGTTGCTTGATCGCATTGGCGCTGATCACCGGGCAAGTGGGTCGGCCTGGAACCGGCCTCCATCCGCTGCGCGGTCAAAATAACGTTCAAGGTGCCTCTGACGCCGGTCTGATACCAATGATGTATCCCGACTATCAGTCCGTCGAGGCGACGGATGTCCGTGGCCGCTTCGAAGACATTTGGGGCCGCGCCCTCGATCCGCACAATGGCTTGACAGTGGTGGAGATCATGACGGCGATCCACACGGGACAGATCAAGGGAATGTATATCATGGGTGAAAATCCGGCGATGTCCGATCCGGACGCGGAACACGCGCGTGAAGCGCTCGCTGAGCTCGATCACCTCGTGGTGCAGGATCTTTTTCTGACCGAAACCGCGTTTTATGCCGATGTGATACTACCTGCTTCCGCATGGCCGGAAAAAGACGGCACTGTCACTAACACCAACCGTCAGGTTCAACTTGGAAGGCGCGCGCTGGCGATGCCTGGAGACGCGCGTCAGGATTGGTGGATCATCCAGGAGATGGCGAGACGCATCGGCTGTGACTGGCATTATAGCCATCCCCGCGATGTGTTCGCCGAAATGACGCAGGTCATGCCGTCCTTGAACAACATTAGCTGGGAACGGTTGGAGGCGGAGGACGCCGTCACCTATCCCTGCAGCGGGCCCGATCTGCCGGGCGAAGACATCGTTTTTGGTGAGCGATTTCCTACCGCTAACGGCCGCGGTAAATTAGTCCCGGCAACATTAACCTCACCAGATGAGACCCCGGATGAAGAATACCCGATGATTTTGACTACCGGGAGACAACTCGAACACTGGCACACTGGTGCGATGACCCGCCGCGCGAGCGTCCTCGACGAGATCGAGCCGGAAGCGGTGGCCAGTCTGTCACCCGTCGATTTGCGCCGCCTCGAAATCCAACCGGGCGCACCGGTCAAAGTCACGACCCGGCGCGGTGTCATCGAGCTCAAGGTCAGGGCGGATACCGCCATTCCGCCAGGCATGATTTTCATCCCATTTTGTTATGCGGAAGCAGCGGCGAATGTTTTGACCAACCCCGCGCTCGATCCCTACGGCAAGATACCGGAATTCAAATTTTGCGCCGCCCGCGTGGAAACAGCCGATGCCGCATGATCAATATTGGAATGACCGGTCGCCAACAAACAGCACAATACCGGCGGCGGTGAGACACGGTGAACAGATACTGATGGAGTCAATCCGCGAGCTGCGAAATAGAACATGAGGGCGGTGCTAATAAGCGATTTCGGTGGTCCGGAGGTGCTTTACCTCGGCGACGTGGAAACACCCGTACCTCAGGCGGGGCAAGTGCTCATCAGGGTGATGGCGACTTCAGTTAATCGGCCGGATATCGTTCAACGCCAAGGGAATTACCCTGCGCCCCCGGGAGAATCAGAAATATTGGGACTCGAGGTCGCTGGTGTAGTGGAGGAGGTCGGCGTCCACGTCAGCGAGTGGCGAGTGGGGGACCGGGTCATGGCCCTAGTTGGCGGGGGTGGGTATGCGGAGTTCGCAGTGGCCCATGCCGGTCACGTGATGCGCATCCCCGAATCAATGAGTTTCAATGAGGCAGCGTGTGTCTGTGAGACTTACATCACGGCTTATCTCAACGTATTCTTGATCGGGGGCCTGCAAGATGGCGATACAGTGCTGCTTCACGGCGGGGGTGGCGGTGTCAACACAGCCGCTATCCACCTATGTAAGGCACTGACACCGGCGGCCAAAGTTATGGTGACCGCTTCCCCGAAGAAGATCGAGGGGGTAAAAAAACTCGGCGCTGATTTGGTTATTGACTACACTATCGGGGATTTTGCTGATGAGGTCAGGAGTTTCACTAACAAGCAGGGCGCCCAAGTGATATTGGATCACATCGGCGCCGCGTATCTTGCGTCCAATATGAAGGCCCTTGCTGTGGATGGAACGTTGATGATCATCGGGGTCATGGGCGGGGTAAAGGCAGAGTTGAACCTGGCCTTGATGATGGTGAAGCGACACCGGATAGTGGGGTCGGTCCTACGGTCGCGGTCGGCGCCGGAGAAGGCAACGATTATCGCCGGGTTTTCGAAAACCGTTTTGCCGCTGATGTCGGACCGCACGATTGTGCCGGTGATAGATAAGGTGTACGGTTTGCATGATGCGGAAGCCGCGCATCGGGCGATGGAGACGAGCACGCATTTTGGGAAGTTGGTGTTATCGACTGCCGAGGTAACGGAACAGCGCTCGAGTATTTAGAGGGGAGTCATGCATATTCACGAGTTTCAGGCCAAACAACTTTTTGCCAAGTATGGAATACCCATACCTAAGGGTGAGGTGGCTTCAACCGTCGATGAAGCGGTAGAGATCGCGCGGAAGATCGATGGTAGTGGCTGGGTAGTCAAAGCACAGATTCATGCCGGCGGGCGTCGCGCCGGTCATTTCGAAGACGCGCCCCAGGGAGAAGGTGGTGTGCGAATTGCGAAATCTGTCGCCGATATTGAAAAGCATGCCGGGCAGATGTTGGGCCATGCGCTCATCACCACGCAAACCAGGCCGTCGGGAAGTGATGTGGAACGTGTTTACGTTGAACAAGCCTGCGACGTGCAGCGTGAACTTTACCTCGGCATGTTGGTTGACCGCCACAGCAGTCGAGTGACCTTGATCGCATCGGCAGCGGGGGGCGTGAATATCGAATCGATCGCAGAAAAAGATCCGGAGTCGATCATTAAACTCGCCATCGACCCGCTCGAGGGCTTGGGAGAAGAAGCCGCCCAAAGCTTGGTTTCTAAATTGGCTCTTGACGAAGATCAGGCGAGTGTTGCCACTACGGTCATACAGACCATGTATGAAATGTTTATCGCGTTGGATACGTCGCTCATCGAAATAAATCCGCTGGCGATCACCGCTGCGGGTGAGGTAATCGCGTTAGATGCAACGTTGACATTCGATGATAACGCGCTATTCCGGCATCAAGACATCCAGGCGCTGCGTGACCAAGCCGAGTTGAACTTCGGAGAACTGGAAGCGGCGCAACATGGAATCAACTACGTCAAATTGGACGGCAATATTGGCTGTTTGGCAAGTGGGGCTGGAACTGCTCTGGCGACCGTTGACGCCATCCATTTGCTGGGGGGTGAGCCGGCCAACTTTCTGGATGTGCCGCCGGTTGCTCAGGTCGGGCGGGTGAAGGAGGCGTTAAGACTGTTATTGTCAGATCCGGGCGTCGCAAGCATTTTAGTAAACGTGTTTGGCGGTGGCATCATGCGTTGTGACACAATCGCTGATGCGATCATCATGGCGAATCGCGAGACGCCCCTCAAGGTGCCGTTGGTCGCCCGGCTTGCCGGGACCAATGCGACGTTTGCAATCCGTAGGCTCAAAGATGCGGGGCCGAGAATTATTTTTGCCACCGATCTGGCCGATGCCGCGGACAAAGCTATCAAGGCTGCGAACCAGACCACACAGATACAACGCCGTTCATGGTGGCAGCGGGTGAGAGGGGTAAGTGGTTAGGCATGATTGGACGACGTGATTTTGAGGTGAAGACATAATGGCAGTGTTGGTTGATGCGCATACAAAGGTAATATGCCAGGGTATTACCGGACAGCAAGGGACTTTCTATACTGAACAGGCGCTCGCTTCCGGTACCCAAATGGTCGGTGGCGTCAGGCCTGGAAAGGGCGGCGCCAGGCACCTGGGTTTGCCGGTTTTCGATACGGTGAAAGACGCGGTCGATGCGACCGGCGCCGATGCCAGCGTAATATTTGTGCCCCCAGCCCATGCAGCCCATGCTATGCATGAAGCGATTGACGCCGGTATGCCATTGATTGTGTGCGTCACCGAGAGAATCCCGGTGTTGGACATCGTCGGCGTCAAGCGTGCCCTGGAATCAACCAACACCCGACTGCTCGGTCCGAATTGTCCCGGGATTATCACCCCGGACGAGTGCCGGATCGGTATTATGCCGCAAGAGATTTTCCGCCGCGGCAGGATCGGTATTATTTCTCGTACCGGTACGCTTACCTACGAGGCCGTCGAACAAACGACCCGAGTCAATTTGGGTCAATCGACTTGTATTGGTATCGGTGCCGATCCGATACAAGGCATGACATTTTGTGACTGTTTGGCGTTGTTCATGGACGATGATGAGACCGAGGGTGTGATCCTAATCGGCGAGATCGGGGGTGAGGCGGAGGAAGAAGCGGCTGATTATTTGAAAGCCAATCACAGTGACAAACCCGTTGTCGCCTATGTCGCGGGGCGATTTGCCCCGCCGGGTCGGCGCATGGGTCATGCGGGCGCGATCATTCAGCATGGGACCGGAGGTGCCAAGGCCAAGCTCGAAGCGTTGCGAGATGCCGGTGTCCATATTGCCGAGTCACCGGTTACGATCGGCACCACCATGGCGCAAGCTTTGGCGCGTGGTTAGGCCAACAAGATTTGATTTATAATAGGCGGTATAACGCAATGAGCTTTGCGATCGCGTATAACTTTATTGCTAGACAGGTTTATATTGGTATACGCTATACCAAGCTAATGAAAGATATTTGATATTCCCCGCTGTTGCACCTCGAATCGGGTGCGGGGGCACACCTAATCCGGAAACAATGTGCCGGGTTACTGACAATACCCTAAGGAGGAGAACAATGAAGACACTATGTAAAACAGCAGTCACGCCTGTTGTGGTAGCGGCGTTGGCTGCATTCGCTTTTTCGGGAATCGCACTGGCGGGCTGGGAGCCCAAGAAGCCTGTTGATTTCGTCATCATGGCGGGGAAGGGCGGTGGCGCTGACAAGATGGCACGCTTGATGCAGAGTGTCATCGAAAAGCACAAGCTTGCATCCAAACCGTTTATCCCGATCAACAAACCCGGCGGTTCCGGCGCTGAAGCGCTGGTGCATCTCAAGCAAAAAGCCGGCGACGACCATACGATCATGGTCACCTTGAATAGTTTCTACACCACACCGCTGCGTCAGCCCGGTTTGGGGGTCGACGTCATGACCTTCACACCGATCGGCCGCATGGCTGAAGACACGTTCTTGTTGTGGGTTAACAAAGACTCAGGCATCAACAACATTAATGATTTCGTCAAGGCCGCCAAATCGGCCGGTAACAAATGGATTATGGCAGGGACCGGCAAGGGTCAAGAGGACCAGTTGCTTACTAGTTTTCTCAACAAGGCCTATGGCCTGGACATGAAATACGTACCGTTCAAGGGCGGTGGCCGCGTCGCTAAGGAACTGGCTGGAAAACACGCCAATTCGACGGTTAACAATCCGTCGGAACAACTCGGCTTTTATGAAGCCGGGAACACGGTTCCGTTGGCGGCATTTACCCCCGATCGATTACCGCTGTTCAAAGATGCGCCGACGTTTCGCGAGTTGGGTAAGGACTTCGTATATTTCATGCAGCGCAGCGTGGTCGGTGCGCCGGGCATGAGTAAAGAGGCCGAAGACTACTACCGTGATGTTTTCAAGAAGGTGTACCAAACCGAGGAATGGCAAGGTTATATGACAAAGAAAAGCCTGCAGGGCGAATTCTTGACCGGCGATGACTTAAAGGCGTACTGGAAGCGAGAGAAAGACAATCACCAGAAGATGCTGAAAGATATCGGCGAGATCTAACCGCGAGGTTTTGCTCTTCGATTACACAAGGTCGAGCACCATGCGCAAAGCCGAACTGCTGATGGCGGTGGTGATGGGATTGTTCTCGACCTACTTGATGTGGAAAAGCGCGGAACTCCCCATCGGCTGGATTCCCGACGAGGGACCAGGCGGTGGGGCGTTTCCGTTTTGGTTGGCCGCCGGGATGCTGATCTGTTGCCTGTGGATCATTGTGCGTTGGGTCAGACGCAGCAGCACGGTGTCGGCTTCCGCTGACCAATACATGGATGCTGCAACGTTACGGATGTTTTTCCTGGTGGCGGGTGCGCTGACGGTGATGATCGGGTTGATCCACGTAGTCGGAGTCTACGTTTCCATCCCCCTATTCATGTTGTTCTATATGCGGTACATGGGCGGTCATCGCTGGTTGCCAACCGGTGTTATTGCCGTAGCGACACCGATCGTGACATTTTTCTTCTTCGAGATTTCGTTGAAAATTACGCTACCCAAAGGTCTGACCGAACCGCTTTTCTACCCCTTGTACGACATTTTTTTCTAGTACGTCGCGATGGAAATACTCGATCACCTTATGCAGGGATTCGCGATTGCATTTCAACCGCTCAATCTGGGTTTGGTGATCTTTGGTTGTGCGTTGGGCCTGTTTATCGGCGCCATGCCGGGTTTGGGTTCGGTAAACGGCGTGGCGATCCTGCTACCGATGACGTTTCTGGTCCCGCCCACCGGTGCGATCATTTTCTTGGCCGCGATCTACTATGGTGCGATGTACGGTGGCGCCATCAGCTCAATAATGCTTGGCATTCCAGGCGCCTCCACTGCGGTCGCCACTACGTTTGACGGACGGCCTATGGCGCTGCAGGGGTTGGCCGACAAAGCACTGATTACCGCGGCGACTGCGTCGTTTATCGGCGGCACGATTTCGGTGATCTTGTTTACCTTGTTTGCGCCGCCATTGGCGGCAGTAGCCCTGGCATTCGGCGCGGCGGAGGAATTCGCGCTGATGATGTTGGCGTTCGCCACATTTATCGGTCTGGGTGGGGACGACATACCCAAGACCCTGTTCTCGATATTTATCGGCCTGGTTTTCAGCGCGGTGGGTCTCGATATCATCAGTGGTCAGCCGCGTTTGGTATTCGGCGATATTCCGGGATTTCTGCATGGCATCAATTTCCTGGTGTTGGCGATCGGCATTTATGGCATCGGCGAAATGCTGTGGACCATTGAGAGCAGCAAAGGAGATGTAAAAATTTCTCAAGCCACGGTGACGGTGCGTCGGATCATCGACGATTTGCGCACGCTGAAAGACACCTTCAAGTCTATCGTCATGGGTTCAATTCTCGGATACTTCGTAGGTATCCTACCGGCCGCGGGTGCGACCCCAGGATCGCTGATGGCCTACGGCGTGGCAAAGACGATATCCAAACATCCCGAATCCTTTGGTAAAGGCAATCCGGAAGGTGTCGCGGCACCCGAGTCCGCCAATAACGCGGCGAGCACCGGATCGATGCTGCCGATGCTGACCTTGGGAATCCCGGGCTCACCGACAACTGCCATCTTGTTGGGTGGTATGGTGATCTGGGGACTCGAGCCCGGGCCAATGCTGTTTATCGAACACCAGGAATTTGTCTGGGGCTTAATCGCCAGTCTGTACGTGGCCAATGTTTTTTCGCTATTGATCAACGTCGCCTTTATTCCCGCTTTTATCTGGGTGCTACGGCTACCGTTCACGGTTCTGGCGCCGATCATTTTCGTGTTGTGCATCGTAGGCGGTTATGCACCGACCCAGGACATGCACGACGTATGGTTGATCCTGATTTTTGGTGTCGTTGGGTATCTGATGCGTAAGCTCGAGTACCCCTTAGCGCCGGCGGTATTGGCGATCGTGTTAGGTCCGTTGGCGGAGACGTCTATGCGCCAGGCATTATTGATATCCAATGGCAGCTTTTTGACGTTCTTCGAGCGGCCGATCTCCGGGCCGATCATGGCGGCGGCGATGGTGTTGTTCCTGTTGCCGATATTGAAGCTGGTGAAAGACAAATTTTGGTCACGCGCGGCGACGTGAAGGGCCGGCAACTGAACGGGCTGCCAATCCCATCGGGCTAGCAAGGAGTTGAGCGGCCTATCTTCAGAGCTTGTTGCGCCCCGAGCATTGGTATATTGTATACCAAATACGGAATACAGGAACGGAGGATTAACGCCACATGTCGAATCTGAAGATTCCGGTGCGGCCGGTGGATGTCCACTTCGTGCTCAAGGACAAGGTCTATGACGCGCTGAAACAAGCGATTACTTCAATGGACATCTATTCCGCAGCGGAATCGCCCAAGCTTGATGAACGCAAATTGGCGGAAGAGCTTGGCGTCAGTCGCACACCGGTCCGCGAAGCAATATCGCGTTTGGAACAGGAGGGGCTGGTGCAGACCATTCCACGCCGGGGCGCGTTTGTGGTGCGTAAATCCAAAAGAGAAATCCTCGAGATGATTTGCGTTTGGGCCGCCCTGGAAGGCATGGCGGCGCGCTTGGCGACAAGACATGCCACGGATAAGGAACTGGCAAGTTTGCGTAAGTTATTCGCTACCTTTGATGATTCCGATGAGACTGGGGCGCAGATCGATGAATATTCTGAGACCAATATTAAATTTCATCAGGCGATTATGAAGTTAAGCAAGTGCGAGTTGCTGATAGAGATTGGGGATGGTTTATTTATGCACATGCGATCCATACGCTCGCAATCAATTAAAGAACGTAATCGGGTCTCTCAATCAATTATTGACCATATGCGTATCATCGAAGCTTTGGAGAACCGAAACACCGATGTAGCGGAGCGGCTGGTGCGTGAACATGCTTTGAATCTGGCAGAGCACGTCAAGGAATATGCTGATTATCTGGAATGATAGTCCAGTGACGCAAGGCGTTCAGTGCTAAATCGAAATTACTACCTCAGGAGACCGAATCATGTCGACACGAGCAAGAGACTTAAACGTTTCAGATACGGCGACTGACACGCTTGCCAAGAAAAGTCAGGCAGGTGATGTGATATCCGGCGGCCATCTGGTTGCCAAGGCGCTAAAAAACGAAGGCATCGATACCATATTCACACTTTGTGGCGGCCACATTATTGACATCTATGATGGTTGTGTCGATGAGGATATCCGCATTGTCGATGTGCGCCATGAGCAAACCGCCGCACACGCCGCGGATGGCTACGCGCGGCAGACTGGAAGGCTCGGCTGCGTCGTTACCACCGCTGGTCCGGGTTGCACCAATGCCATCACCGGCGTCGCCACCGCGTTCCGGTCGGAAAGCCCGGTGCTGCACATTGGGGGCCAAGGTGCGCTCACTCAACACAAGATGGGTTCGCTACAGGATCTGCCTCACGTAAACATCCTGTCGCCGATCACCAAGTTTGCGGCGAGTGTGCGATCAACTGAAAGAGTCGCCGACATGATCTCGATGGCGGCGCGGGAGTGTTTTGCCGGTGCGCCCGGCCCCGCGTATCTGGAAATCCCACGTGACATACTCGACCGCGAAATCGAATTCGAGAAAGCGATGATCCCCGAGGCCGGTTCCTATCGGGCGTCTACCAAGTCCATAGGGGATCCGGCTAATGTCGCCACGTTGGCGGAACTGCTGGTGAAATCCGAGCGACCCGCGATCTTACTGGGCTCCCAGGTATGGGCCAGCCGCGGTCACCAAGAGGCGATTGATTTGGTACGCAGTTTGAACATTCCCGCCTACTTCAATGGCGCCGGACGTGGCATCTTGCCGCCGGGCGATCCCCACCACTATCACCGCACGCGACGGGATGCGTTTAACAAAGCGGATGTGATTGTCATTGTCGGGACACCCTTTGATTTCCGCATGGGATACGGCAAGCGGCTACGGGCCGATGCTACGGTGGTGCAGATCGATCTCGATTACCGTACGGTGGGCAAAAACCGCGACGTATCCTTGGGTCTGGTCGGTGATCCGGGGGCGATCCTGAAAGCGGTCCATGATGCCACGACCGCAAGCGGCGATAACGGTGCGACAAAACGCGAAGCATGGCTGGAGGAACTACGTGCCCTGGAGGCACAGAAGACCGAGAAATTAATGCCGCTTTTCCAGTCGGACAGCGAGCCGATCCATCCGTATCGAGTCGCTTGGGAACTCAACGAATTCCTTACCGAAGATACGATCTACATCGGTGACGGCGGCGATGTGGTTACCATCAGCGCCCAAGCGGTACAACCGCGGGCACCGGGGAACTGGATGGACCCCGGGGCATTGGGATCGCTCGGTGTTGGCACTGGGTTTGCGATGGCCTCAAAGCTCGTGCACCCGAACAAAGAAGTGTTGTGTTACTACGGTGACGGCTCGTTCGGGATGACCGCATTTGACATGGAGACCGCCAACCGGTTCGGCGCCCCGTACATTGCGGTGATTGGCAACAACTCGGCCATGAATCAGATCCGTTACGGGCAGATTACTAAGTACGGCACACAACGCGGCGATGTCGGTAATCTTTTGGGTGATGTGCCGTTCTCGAAATTTGCCGAGATGCTCGGTGGCTATGGAGAAGAAGTCCGACAGCCCGGTGAAATTGCCCCAGCGTTGCAGCGGGCGCGCGAGGCGGTACAGGGTACCGGGAAATCCGCGGTGATCAATATCTGGGTTGACCCCAATGAATACGCACCGGGGACCAAGGCGCAGACAATGTATAAGTAACTTAAGGAGACAGTCGTGGACAAAGCACTCTCTGGAATCCGGGTACTGGACATGACCCATGTGCAGGCCGGCCCCACCTGTAGCCAGCTCATGGCTTTTCTCGGTGCCGATGTCATTAAGCTCGAACCCCCGACCGGGGATGTCACGCGTAAGCAATTACAAGATATACCCGATACAGACAGCTTGTACTTTACGATGCTCAACTGCAACAAGCGCTCGATAACGGTTAATCTCAAAAACCCGATGGGTAAAGAGGTGTTCAGCGATTTGCTCAAGTCGTGTGATGTGGTGATGGAAAACTTCGGCCCTGGCGTAATTGATCGCCTTGGGTTTAGCTGGGAACACGTGCACGAGATCAATCCCAAGATTGTCATGGCCTCGATAAAGGGCTTCGGCAACGAGGGTCCATACGCGAGTTTCAAGGCCTACGAGAATATTGCGCAGGCCATGGGTGGGTCGATGAGCACTACCGGGGTGTTCGATGGTCCGCCGATGGCGACCGGTGCGCAGATCGGTGATTCGGGCACCGGTATCCACCTGATGGCAGGGATCCTGGCGGCACTGATTCAGCGGGACCGTACTGGCAAAGGTCAGTTCGTGGAATGCGCGATGATGGATTGCGTGATGAATCTGTGCCGGGTGAAATTCCGCGACCATCAACGCATCGAACGCGGTCCAATGCCGGAGTATTCGATCCAGGAATTCGACGACTTTACACCGCGTGCTGGCAATGATTCTGGTGGTGGGCAACTTGGAAATGCCGTGCCATGCAAGCCGGGCGGTCCAAATGATTTTTTGTACGTGGTGGTGCAGGAACACGTATGGCAGCCGCTCGCCAAACGTATTGGCGGTGATGAGCTTGCAAAGGATCCGCGTTTTATCGACATCAAGGGGCGGCGCAAGAATCAAACAGATATGTGGCGCATTATCGGAGAATTCGCAAGTAACCGTACCAAATGGGAATTGATGGAGATCCTCAACGAAGTCAATGTGCCGTGTGGTCCTATTATGAGTACCAAGGACCTGGCGCATGACACCCACGTTGCGTTGCGTGAAATGATCGTCAAGGTGCCGCATCCGGAGCGCGGAGATTTTCAAAATGTCGGATGCCCGATCAAACTCTCGGATTCGCCGGTGGAGGTGGAGCGATCGCCGTTACTCGGCGAGCATACAGCAATCATCCTCCAGGAAATTCTCGGTTACGACAGCGAACACATCGAGCACTTGCATGATTCAGGTGCATTTACCAGGGAGCCGCCCAAGATCGAGGAATACCATGAGCTACGTGCTTAGCGTGAGAGCTGCCAAAGTCTTTCGAGACGTACGTGTGCGTTTGATTGAAAGTATTGGCAATGATGACGACAAAGGAGACCTAGCATGACATACCGTAGAAACGACGTCAGTGCGGTATTGGAGCAGGTCAAGAGCGAGGGCCGTGATTCACTTACCGCTCCGGAATGTAAGCAGGTTTGCGATGCTTATCACATACCGTTACCCGAGGAAGGTCTGGCGACCGCGCCGGAGGAGGCGGTAACGATTGCGCAGAAGATTGGCTTTCCAGTGGTCATGAAGATTGTGGCCCCGGACATCCTGCACAAGACCGAGGCCGGTGGGGTGCTGGTGGGCGTTTCCGATGCGGATGCGGTGCGGTCCGGATACGATACGATTATCAACAATGCACGTGGATTTAAACCTGACGCCTCGGTGTCCGGCGTCCAGATCCAACAAATGTTGACCGGCGAAGCTCAAGAAGTGATCGTCGGCGCAGTCACCGATCAGAGCTTCGGCAAGTTAGTCGCATTTGGTCTCGGCGGGATCCTGGTGGAAGTCCTAAAGGACGTCACGTTCCGATTAGCGCCGGCATCGGAACGCGATGCGCTATCGATGCTCGATGGCATCCAGGCGGCGGAGGTTTTGAGGGGCGTTCGCGGCGCGCAACCGGTCAATCGCAACGCGCTGGCATCAATCATCGTGAATGTCTCCAATTTGGTGAACGATTTTCCCCAGATCCAGGAAGTTGATTTGAATCCGATTATGGCCCGGGCCGACGGTGCGACGGCTGTGGACGCATTGATATCAGTCAATTTCGATCCACCGCAAGAGCTGTATCGGCCGAGTCGGGAAGAAATTGTCGCCGCCATGAAACCGATCATGAATCCAAGATCGGTGGCGGTGATTGGTGCCTCTGACGGCGAGGGGAAGATTGGCAACTCGGTGATGAAGAATCTCATCAATGGCGGCTTCCCGGGCGAGATTTACCCCATCAATCCAAAGGCCGATGAGATCCTAGGCAAGAAGGTCTACAAAAGTGTTCTTGACATCCCTGGGGACGTGGACCTAGCGGTGTTTGCGGTACCGGCAAAATTCTGCGCGTCAGCGATGGAGGAGGTCGGTCAAAAATCTATTCCCGGGGCGGTGATGATTCCGTCCGGATTCGCCGAGGTCGGTGAAAAGGGGCTGCAAGATGAATTATTGGCCGTTGCGCGTAAGCACAACGTGCGCATCATGGGTCCAAATATTTATGGGTTTTATTACACACCCGCCAAGTTGTGTGCCACCTTCTGCACCCCCTACGACGTTAAGGGTAAGGTCGCGTTGTCTTCGCAGAGCGGCGGTGTCGGTATGTCGATTATTGGATTCAGCCGGTCCACCAAGATGGGGGTATCGGCCATTGTCGGGCTGGGCAACAAGTCTGACTTAGATGAAGACGACCTACTCACGTACTTTGAGCAAGACGACAACACGGAGGTGATGGCGATGCACGCGGAAGATCTAAAAGACGGCCGCAGCTTTGCCGAGGTTGCTAAACGCGTGTCAAAGGAAAAGCCCGTAGTGATGCTCAAAGCCGGCCGCACGCAACTGGGTGCGCGCGCTGCCGCGTCGCACACCGGGGCGCTGGCGGGTAACGACAAGATCTATGACGACGTGCTGCGCCAAAGTGGTGTCATCCGGGCCAAGAGCCTGAATGACCTGTTGCAGTTCGCGCGCGGCCTGCCGATATTACCGACCCCCAAAGGCGAGGATATCGTGATCATCACCGGCGCCGGCGGTTCCGGTGTGTTGTTGTCCGACGCATGCGTCGACAACAGTTTGTCTTTGATGAAGTTTCCCGAAGATCTGGATGAGGCGTTTAAGAAATTTATCCCGCCGTTCGGTGCTTCCGGTAACCCGGTCGATATCACCGGCGGTGAGCCGCCGACCACCTATGAAAAAACTATCCGGCTTGGCCTGGAGGACGATCGGATTCACGCGCTGATTCTGGGCTATTGGCATACGATTATTACGCCGCCTATGGTGTTTGCGGAGTTGACGGCCCGGGTGGTCGAGGAAGCACGCAGTAACGGAATTAATAAGCCCATTGTCGCTTCCTTGGTGGGCGATGTGGAAGTTGAACAGGCTTCGGAGTATCTGTACGAACGGGGCATAGTGGCCTACCCGTATACGACAGAGCTGCCGGTAGCGGTGTTGGGCGCGAAGTACCAGTGGGCAAGGGCGGCGGGGTTACTCTGAGTGCAGTGGTGTACTGAACCCAACTGATGCTCGCAAGTATATGGTGATGATATGACGATCAAGACGATTTTGGTCCCCTTGGACGGCAGTAAGGCAAGCACTGACGCACTGAACACCGCATTTGTGGTGGCAGACCGGTTTGGAGCGCATATCGACGCCTTGCATGTATTGCCCAAGCCCATCGACGTAGCGCCGTTTATGTTCGACCGCTTGTCGGCGAAGATGAAACAGACCTTCGAAACCGAGGTGGCGGAGGATGCGCGGGAAAAAGCGGCGGCGATACGAATGGTTTTCGAGGAGCGTTGTGAACAAAACAACGTGTCAATCACGGGCAAGCCGACGGTTACATCTAATGTGACCGCCACGTGGCGGGAAGCGTTTGGGCATGCCAGTGAAGTGTTGGTGCATCATGCGCGTCTAGCGGACATGATCATCGTTGCCAGGCCGCGGCCGAGCCGGTCTCGGGTGCGGCTGTCGCCGGCGGGTGACACGCTGCAGGCGGTGATGCTTGATTCCGGTCGCCCCATCATGTTGGTCCCGCCAAAGTGGAAGGCAAAACCGATTGAACACGCGGCCATCGGCTGGAACGACAGCCTGGAAGCATCCCGTGCACTGGCCATGACGATGTCGTGTCTGCGTTTAATGAAGACGGTTACGGTGGTGACGTCGAAAAAGCGAAAGGCGAGTGGATCGACGCTTGTGGAGTATCTCGCGTGGCACGGGATTGATGCCCAAATCGAGTGGCTGCAAAAGAAAGATATGTCGGTTGAAGAGGCGATACTCAAAGCGTGCTCGAAAGTGGGGGCCGAGTTATTGGTTGTGGGTGGGTTTAGCCACACCCGTGCCCGGGAGATGTTATTCGGTGGTGTTACTCGTTATTTGCTTGCTAACTCTAAGATAGTAACCGTGATGGTTCATTAGGTGTATTGAAACAAGTGCATCCGGTTGATGATATCTCGCTGCTTGCGGTGTGAATTTTGACAGATCTTATTGAGGTTGCTTGTGGACTAGATCGGTTTTAACAGAGGTAAACGTGAGGATTCTTAGGAGTCTGCTGTTCATACCCGGCAACAAGCCCAATATGCTTGACAAGGCGATGGGATTCGATCCGGACGCGTATGTGCCCGATATGGAAGACTCGGTACCAGAGTCGGAAAAGCAAAACGCCCGCAATGTCGTCGCGTCGCACCTCCAGAAACTGAAAGCAGTCGGCGCGCTTGTCATTCCGCGTGTGAATTCGTTGCAGTCAGGCTTGATCGAAGCGGACCTTGCGGCGGTGGTGGGGGCGTCGATTGATGGTATCTCAGCAGGCAAGATTCGAACAGCACAGGACATTCATGAAATTTCCGATCTGATCACGGACCTGGAATCGAAGCAGCAGATGGCGCCAGGGCAGATCAGCTTGATACCCTGGATCGAGACTGCACAGGCCGTGGTGCACTGCCATGAAATCTGTACCGCCAGTCCGCGTATCATCGGGGTCGCCTTTGGTGCGGAGGATTTTACCCACGATATGGGTATTGAGCGTTTGGGGGACGAGTCGGAATCGGGGCTGGCTTTCGCGCGGAACACTTTGTGTATTGCGGCACGGGCCGCCGGTATTCTTGCGTTGGATACGCCTTATTTTAAATTCAAAGATGAAACCGGCCTAGAGCGGAATGTAGCCGCAGCGAAACGCTGTGGCTTCAAAGGAAAATTCGCCATCCATCCTGCACAGGTAGCACCAATCAATCGCGCATTCTCGCCAACGCCGACCGAAATCGAACACGCACGGCGTGTGGTGGCCGCGTTCGAACAGGCTGAGCGCTCAGGTAGGGGCTCGACATCACTGGAAGGAAACGTCATCGATGTTCCGGTCGTAAAGCGTGCCCGGGCGCTCCTCGAACTTGCCGGAACCATAACTGAGTCTAATGTGAACTAGTAATGTCGATTCCACATTTATCAAGAACCGAGTTGGTTGATTGCCTAAAGGAATATGTGATTGGAGGATTCGAGCAACAAAACGTTGACGCAAACGTTATGCATGCGAACGCATCTTAAAAATGTGTCTCTAAAAATAAGCGTAATAGTGGGAGGATAGAATGACAACCATCGTAACCGATAATTGTAAACGTTGCCGTTTTACCGACTGTGTCACGGTATGTCCAGTGGCCTGTTTTCATGGCGATGATGAGATGCTCTATATCGACAATGAAGTATGTATTGATTGCGGCGCCTGCATCCCATTGTGTCCAGTCGAGGCGATTTACGAAGATCCCATCCCAGAGGACAAAGAAGAGTGGATTGAAATCAACGAGGAACGCGCGCCCGGGTTGCCGGTGGTTCGCGACAAGCAAGATCCCTATCCGGGTGCGGAGGAACGGAAGGAAGAACTGGGTTTTGCGGATTAGGCACAGCGTGAACTCGATGCGGCCAGCATTGTAACGACAAAGATGGGTACGACATGAGCAACCTTGGCACACAACAAAATCCACTGCGCGCCGCGATCGTCGGTAGCGGGCCCAGTGGTTTCTACGCCGCCGAAGCCTTGCTCAGAGCAGAACCCGTAGTCCTGGTCGATATGTACGAACGTCTTCCTTCACCGTTTGGTCTGGTCCGCAGTGGCGTTGCCCCGGATCACCCTAAACTCAAGCAAGCCATTAGCGTCTATCAGCAGATTGCCGAGTCGCCGGAGTTTCAATTGTTGGGTAACGTTACGGTTGGGCGTGACGCCAGCGTCGCGGAGTTGAAGGAGTGCTACCACG
Source organism: uncultured Gammaproteobacteria bacterium (assembly GCA_945787105.1). Taxonomy (GTDB): domain Bacteria; phylum Pseudomonadota; class Gammaproteobacteria; order Arenicellales; family JAANXG01; genus CALZGZ01. The sequence goes on along the minus strand of CALZGZ010000016.1, from coordinate 6,762 downwards.
TTATTGTGTTCACGTGTGGGGCGGAGACTGATCGGCAACTTGGCATCCCCGGGGAGCATCTAGCCGGTAGCCACACCGCCACGGAATTCGTCGGTTGGTACAACGGTCATCCTGATTACCGTGATCTCTCTTTCGACTTGTCTAATACAACCGCGGTAGTCATCGGGCAGGGAAACGTTGCTGTCGATGTCTGCCGAATCCTCGCTAAGACGGTCGACGAACTCAAACATTCGGACATAGCTCAACACGCCTTGGAGGTGTTGGCAAACAGCAGGGTTCGTGACATTTACATGATCGGCCGCCGCGGTGCCGCGCAAGCCAAATTTACCCATCAGGAATTAAGGGAACTCGGCGAACTAGCGGACTGCGAGCCGGTCGTTGATCCTCACGACCTGGAATTGAATCCAGCGAGCCGCGAGGAACTCACCAACCGGCGGAACCGGGCCCATATCAAGAGCTACGAAGTGTTACAACAGTTTGCCGCTCGACCGCCGCCGATCCGGCGCCGACGCTGTCATCTTCACTTTCTCAAGAGCCCGGTAGAGCTCAAAGGCGAGGGAAGCCTTGAACGGGTGGTGTTAGTGAAAAATCGACTGGAAGGGGAACCGTCGCATCAGGTGGCACGCCCGACCGGCGAGTTCGAAGAACTCAAATGCGGTGTGCTGTTTCGCAGCATCGGTTACCGGGGTGTTGCCATTCCAGGGATACCGTTCGACGATCGTCGCGGCGTGATCCCCAATCAGGATGGACGCATCGTCGACGAGGGTGAAGTGGTTCCCGGTTTGTATGTCGCCGGTTGGATAAAGCGCGGACCGACCGGGATCATCGGCACCAATCGGGCCGATAGTGTAGCCACAGTCCAATCATTGCTGGACGACTTGCCAAAGCTGGACGCCAACAAGAAACCGGGTGCCGAACGACTGGAGCCGTTGTTGGCCGGCCGCGGTGTGCGTGTGGTGAGCTATGCTGATTGGCAGAAGATTGATGCCGCAGAAGTGCGAAGCGGTGAGGCGACGGGAAAACCGCGGGAGAAGTTCACCCGGGTGGCAGAGATGTTGGCGGTACTTCAGGAGTCTACCTGGAGTGATGCAGGATGAATCGTCGCATTGCGTATGAAACATAGTGACAGACGAAGGTTACATAGAGGGCTTACGGATCACACTGAACGTTAGGACGATTGACTAAAAGGAGCCCATATATGGAATAAGCGACGCCATGTACGTTGGTGGGTGCAGATACCTGTTCCAGCGCGACGCGAAGTGGCGGAAACTGTTCCAAGTTGTTAATTTGGGTTGCGCAAGTTTGCAGCCCGCAATAGAGGAGGACTGCTTATGAGCACCGGATCTGTAGAAGTTGTATACCGCGGCATCTTCCAAAAGACTTTGGCGAAGAATATCTGCCGCGGCATCGTTTTTGCTGCCAAAACACAAGGGAGAATCGGCCTTGCCTTTGGTCGCTATAGCGACTCCCCGGAGCGCAACGGCATCCCCGCGAAGCAATTCGCTGTAGTGTCGGATACCGAAGAAGAGTTGGAGGAGTACCTTTCAAGGTATGAGCCCGACAACAACGACGTCACCATTTGTGCGGACGACACCCTGTGTAAGGGTGTGGAGTCCTGGGCCTGGTACGGGTTGCAGCCGATCAATAAATTGCTCAAGCCAAATGGAACACTGTTGGTCACGTCGATGCGATTGGCGGACGGTTTGATCCGGGACATCCATCGCAAGGGAGCGCCATACGAACTGGGCGTTGTCAAAGGTACGGCCAGCTTTTCCGGGCTGTGGGTGTACAAGGACGATCACACCGATGTTCGCCTACTGGGTGCGCTGGCGAAGGTTGCGCCCGAGGTTGTGAGCCTGGATGCCGTCCTGGAAGGAATCGACGATTCCGTGAAGCAGGCCTCCGCCAGGAAGGCCTACGACATGGTGGAGCCAGTACCGGTGGCGGTGGATCAGGGCAACGACGAGGTGCCCTATGAGTTTGATCTGCCGGGCTACACGACCATGGAAGAGTGTCTGGTGATTCGCGGCATGGAGAAGCAGCACGACGTTCCCGGGTGGGACGGTGGCTATGTACCGGTGCGCAATCCTACCTTCAAGAAGTATACAACGCGCACCATGCGTCCGGTGATCAACTTCGAGACCTGTACCAAGTGCACGATCTGTTGGCTGCAATGTCCCGACACCTGCTTTGATGTCACCCCTGATGGTCACTACGACGCCAACATGGAGGCTTGTTGTGGTTGTGGGGTGTGCGAGGCGGTGTGTCCGGTGGACCAGTGCATCACTATGGTCAACGAGGAAGCGTTCACCGATAACGCCAGCCAATGGGAAATGTGGACCAACGACAAGGAAAACTATTCCGAGTGGTTGGCTGCAAAAATTTCTGCACAACCCGCCCGTTCCCACGGGTTTCACCACATAGGTCAATATGCCGAGGAGATTGCCCATGAATCCTCCTAGAACAGCTACGGCGAAAAAGGTAGACATTCAGGCTGCACGCGCGCCGCGCGGTGAGTCGGAAGAACTAATCAGCGGCAGCGAAGCGGTCTCCCATGCAGTCAAACTCGCCGACGTCGATGTGATCACCGCATACCCGATACGTCCCTACGATACGGTGATGCAGTATGTATCGCAGATGATCGCCGACGGTGAGTTCGATTGCGAATACATCGTTGCCGAGAGCGAGCACTCGCAGTTCGAGATCGTTAAGCACGCATCGGCAGTCGGCGCCCGCGTGTTTTGCGGTTCCAGTGGTGTCGGTTGGTTGTACGCATTCGAGGCGCTGGCAGTCACCGCCGGGCTACGCCTACCGATGGTGGCGATGGTCGGCAACCGGGCGCTCGACGATCCGGGCGCATTCGGGGTCGAGCACAACGATGCGCTGTCGGTGCGAGACTTAGGCTGGATGCTTGCCTGGGTGGCGACCGCACAAGAGGCGTTAGACACCGCGTTGATCGCCTATCGTGTGGCCGAAGATTCGCGCGTTTTCCTGCCCTGCGCGATCAGCTGTGACGGCGCCTTTCTCACTCACTCCCAGTCGATCGTCAAGGTACCCAGTCAGGAGATGGTTGACAATTTCCTACCGCCTTACGATCGTGGCGACAAGCAGTTGCACCCGGACAATCCGGTTACCATCGCCCCGCAGGCGAATGAGGATTGGGTGATGGAGATCCGCCGGCAGAGTGACATGGCCGCGCGCCGTGCGCGAGAAGTGATCATCGAAGCCTACGATGACTTTAACGATAAGTTTGGACGCGGCGGTGAACCTTTCATCGAGCGCTACATGATGGAAGACGCTGAAGTCGTCTTGGTGGGAATGGGAACCCTTGCGATGCCGGTAAAAGTTGCCGTCCGCAAGATGCGGGCGGAGGGTAAGAAGGTTGGCTTCCTTCGCGTGAGGTGGTTTCGACCGTTTCCCACTCTCGAGCTGCAGGAGGCACTGTCCGGGGTACACGCGGTGGGTGTCATCGACCGTGATTATAGCTTCGGTTCCAGCTTCCACAGCGGCGCGCTGGCCAACGATCTGCGTTCGGCTCTATATCCTTTGGCAACCCGGCCTAAAGTCGTTTCATTCATTGCCGGCCTGGGTGGACGCGAAGTGAGCACCGACAATGTCATCGATATAACCAATAGCGTGTTCGCAGCCGCGAACGGTGGTGACATTGATGATCAAGATACCTACTGGATTGGAGTGCGGGAGTAACAATCATGCAAGATATAAACATACATGCACTGGGCGACTATCTCGAAACCCAAGTTCTCGAACCTTGGAAGGGCATCAAAAAGATCGCTCACGACGAGTATTTCACATCCGGTCACCGCACCTGTCAGGGTTGTGAGTCGGCCCTAGTCATGCGTCTCATGATCAAGGCAGCGGGACCGCGCACTATTGTCCTTGGCGCCACGGGTTGTATGTACGTGGCCAACACCACGTATTATTCCACTCCGTGGGTGGTGCCTTGGATGCATACGCAGCTTGGGTCCTCAGGGTCAGCTGCCACCGGTACTGCAGCCGCATTAACGGCGTTGATGCGCAAGGGCAAAATGACGAAAGAGCCAATCAACGTAATCGCGTTTTGCGGCGACGGTGGCGGTGCGGATATGGGGTTGTCGGCAATTTCGGCGGCGCTCCAACACACGCAGTACAACCTGTTGATCTTCCTGTACGATAACGAGTCCTACGCCAATACCGACATTCAGGTGTCTGGTCTATCGCCGTATGGCGCCAACTCCACGTTCAGCCCCCCGGGCAAGGTGCATCGGATCATGCACAAGCGCTGGAAGAAGAACACCGCGGCGATGTTGGCCGCGGGCCATCCCGACTGTAAATACGTCGCCACGGTTTCTGCCGGGAACGCGGTCGATACGATTAACAAAGTGCGCAGAGCGTTGACCATCGGCGGGCCGACGTTCATCCATTCGCTAGATCCTTGCCCCAAAGGCTGGGACTACGACCCGAAGTATTCCCATGAACTCGGCGAACTCGCAGTGGAGACTGGCATCTGGCCGCTCTACGAGGTGGAAGAAGGCAAGCTGAAGATGTATGGAAAGAGCAAGCACATCGCGAAACGAAGAGTGGAGCGCAAACCGGTCAGCGAGTACTTGCTGAGGCAGGGACGCTTCGCGCATTTCACCAAAGAAGACATCGATTACTTTCAGGGAAAGATTGATGAGATGTGGGACAAGTGGCTGCTTCCAGGGGTGATTCCGTTTACCGGGGAGTAGCGATCGTCGTTGGCGGACTCGCCAACGGATAAGATAAATAATTTTTGTTGCGCCGCGAATACGTTGTATATCGCGGCGCACAACTTTGGTGACGTCGTGCGGGTTACCTAGCCTGCATTTCTCATCAGGCGGTGCCAAAACCTCGAGTTCTTGGCAGCACGAAACGGATTGAGTCGAAGTTGCTGGTTGCAGGATGTTTCCGTAGTTACGCCTATCCCGGCCCTGACTGTTCCCCGCACAGCAGGGGCGCAGCAGGGGGCCCAGCTGCACGAGTCCTGCGTCAGCATCCGGGATGCTGGTGAGAAATACGGGCTAGTGTTTGTCACCGTGTTCTAGGTGCGGAGATCCAATTACTGGACCGACTGACTCTGCTCTTTTAGAATTTTCCAGCGCTCATCTTCCCACCGCAAATCGAGGGTCTTGACTACCTGATCGCTATAGAGATTGGAACGGTAGGTTTGGTTAAAAGTGAGTTGCGCACTTGCGGCGCCAGTCGACCGTTTCTGAATATTGTTGATTTCCACATCGATAAATGCTGGCTTGAGAAGACTATTGCGGCGTTGATAACGCCATGACGTGCGATTAACACCCCCAGACGGTTGAAAGTCACTGGAGTAATGGGCCAGATAGGCCTCGAGGTCTTTGCGCTCCCAATCTTCGGTCCAGGCCTGCAGGAAGGGATCGATGGCGTCGAAGTCGGACAAGGTGTTGAGATCCATGATAGTCGCGACGTTCGTGACGTTGGCAACTTGCGGACTTACGGGTAGTTCCGGTGACTCCGCAGGGAGGTCGATGGTAGCGACTGTTTTGGATGTCTCATCGGTAGGGTTGCGGTCGGATAATGCTTGCGTTTGCCCGCTCGATATTTTCGGTCCACCGGGTGTATTGGGGATAGCGACGCGGGAAGGCAGCCGCATAATTGTCCCGGATGCCCTATGGGTAAACTGTCCATCGGAACCTTCCGGGCCAGGGGTGATTAACCACGTGCCGCTTGCCCCTGCCTGGGTCCGGGGCGTCGGCGGATGTGGAGCCGTGGCAGGCTCTCGCTCATCACGGGACGGCACGGCCGCTAGCTGCAGATCCCGACGCTCGTCCGATTTTGGCGGCGCGCTGTCCCGTTGGTCCACCTTTGCGGACTGCTTGGGCGTGATCTCGGCTCCCTCTATCGCTGACTTCTGGCTTGACTGTACGTTCGAACTTGTAGTCGCAGCCACCTCTTGACGCAGGGCATTGAGCTCGGTGCTTAGTTTATAGCGGCTGACTTGCGCAATTTGTTCCGCTTCATCCAGTGCGCCGAGCTTGTTACGTAGTTTGTAAAGCTCGGACTCGAGTTTGCGGCGATTCTTGTCTGACTGCGCAAATTGCTGGCGTTGCTTTTCTAGCTCTTGCCCCATTTTCTTTTCCAGATCCGACACGAGATCTTGAGTATCATCCGAAGCAGGCTGTAACGATTTAGCGATTGTTACGAGTTCTTCGCGCGCCAAGCTGAGCTCTTGTTTCAGTTTTTCTTGTGCCTGTGCTGTCTGCTCGAGAGTGTCCTGCTGGACCTTGCGTAAGACCTTTACCTGATCACTAATAGATGCCAGTTCGGTTCGCATTGCTACAATTTCGGAATCGGACTTAGTAAAGGATTCGGCTTGTCTCGCTATCTGCTGTTGCAGGGTGACCAATTGGGAATCTAGCTTTTTACGGCCCGCCTGTTGTGATTTTATCGCTTCGTCAGCGATAACGGTCTTGCTGCGAATATTGGCAAGCTCGTCAACAAGCGCCTTGCGCGTAGCATCGGATTGAGTGTTGGCTTCACGCTGCTTGTCGAACTCTTCACCCAACTTGGTCAGCTCTGAAGTAAGGCTTTGACCGCCGGTCTGTAACCCCTGCAGCGATTTTTCTATTGACCGGAGTTGTCCCCGTGTCGCGGTTTGTTCTTCCTTGAACTGCTGTTGCGTGACGGCTATTTCATTTAAGCTTTTTTTTGTAGCAAGCTCCGCTACCAAGGTTTCACGGGCGTTGTTTGATTGGGCAAGCGCCTCGCCTT
>CALZGZ010000015.1 GCA_945787105.1 uncultured Gammaproteobacteria bacterium | reverse complement strand
TGGCCCACGCTGCACATTGATCTGCGTATGACGGACACGGCCGACTTCCTAGTCGCCTTTGTCCCGACGAACATCTACAGCGTGGGCACGGTTCACGAGATCGTGATGGCGCGTTTGCAACACAAGCCGGTCCTATTCGTTTCGCCACCCGTCACGTTCCAAGCCTACGATAACTTGGTCGCGCACCTAAAAGACAAGGGCGATGCGGACGGCGAGGCGCTGCTGGAACAGTTGGCTCAGGACGCTCCGCTACGACCGAATCCCAGCGCGATTCCGAGTATGTGGAACATGGCGCTGATCGACGGCCACTACTTCTTCGACGGATTCGGCTTTGAGAAATACCGGGAACAATTCGGTTGGAAGACGCTCAGCGCGTTGGATCAACACGAACGCGAGTTTCCGCCCCGACGCCCGCTGTTGCCCTATCTGGAAAGTCTCAATCGGAAGATTCCCAAGCGCTACGACCTAGATCATGACGACTACGTCGAGAATCCGGAATGGCTGATCTTCGATGACGGGAACCTCTAGCGCCAGGAAAGGCATATTGCGGAGGTGCTTTGAACGGCGTGCGGCGAGAGAGCCCGTTTGGCCCGCACTCGACAAAATCTTCGGGCCAATCAACTTGATAGGAATGGAGGTGTGATATGCGTAGGCGGGTCAAGAAAGATGGTGTGACCGTTCATGCCATTGCGGGAACCAATGTCGTCCTGCTGGGATTGGACGCGACGAAGAAGGCAGCGCGCGGCCTGCTGGGATTTCGAATCCAACGCTATGAACCCGCGACCAAGCGGGGGACGTGGCTACGGGGCGGCCGTCACTTCGAAGACGTGCCGGTGGCAAAACGCGCCAAGCAGGATTCACGCCACGCCCCCATTCAGGCATTCCTGTGGGGCGATTACACCGCTGATCCCGACACGATGTACACGTATACGATAACACCGATGTACGGCGCTCCCGATGCACTGAAGACCGGGGCGCGGGTCACGGTGCGCATTAGGACCGAAAGCGAGTCGGACAACGAGCACGCGGTGTACTTCAATCGCGGTGTCGCCGGCAGTCAGGCGTACAGCTCCCGATTCGGAAAGTACCGCCGGTGGTATCCCGAAGCGCGGGGTGACCGCATTGCCTGGCGCGATTATGTCAAACCGCAGGATGCCCCCGCACAATCGGCCTGGAAGTGGCTCTCGCGCGGCCTCGAGGAAGCGCTGTTGCACTATATCGCGCGTGCCGACGGGCCTCGATACAGCCTGCGCGCGGCGGTGTACGAGTTCAACTACCCACCCGTCCTGCAAGCCTTCGTCGATGCCGTCGAGCGCGGCGTTGACGTCAAGATCGTGCATCACGCTAAACAGACAAGAGCGGTCCAACTGGCGCGCAGCAAGGGAGAGACCGTAACCGTTCGCGACGCGGCCACAGGTAAGGAGAGTACCCTGCGTGGGCTCGAAGTGGTGCGGAAGCAGACTGGTGATGAGGTCTGCAAGGCCACCGAAGCCGCCATGGACGCGATCGGTGTGCGCAAGACGCAAGCCATCGAGGCGCGCAGCGAGATGCTGATCCCGCGCACCCAGACGCAGATCTCGCACAATAAGTTTATCGTCCTGCTCGAAGACGGTGTCCCCATCAAGGTGTGGACCGGTTCGACCAACTTCACAGCGGGCGGTATCTTCGGGCAATCCAACGTCGGACACGTGGTTCGCGATGAGGACGTCGCGCAGCGATATCTTGACTACTGGGAAGCGTTGGCGGCAGATCCCCGACGCAAGGACATGCAGGCCTGGAACGTGGCGCAACAGCCGGACCTTGAGGGTGCGCCACAGATAAATTCCATCACTCCGATTTTCAGCCCTAGACCCTCGGTGGCCATGCTCGAGTGGTACGCGGATCGGCTCGCGGCGGCCGAAAGTTCGGTCCACTTCACCGCCGCATTCGGCGTAAGTAAGGAGATCGAGGCCAAGCTCGTCAAGGGGAAGAGGGCGCCAAACAACGAGGGGTATCTGCGCTACGTTATGATGGAGGGCCTACGGGACACGCGCACACGGGAGAACAAGCGGCGCATCGCCAAGTGCAATCAGAACCGCATTGCCTGGGGCGAGACCCGCCGCAAGAAGAGGGGCGAGCAGGGGACGTTGGAGGAGAGCCTCACCGGCCTCAACGACCACGTGGAGTTTCTACACACCAAGTTCATGCTCATCGACCCGCTGACCGATGACCCGATCACGATTGCCGGTTCGGCGAACTTCAGCGATCCTTCGACCACCAAGAACGACGAGAACATGCTGGTGATTCGGGGCAACACGCGCATCGCGGATATTTACCTGGGCGAGTTTATGCGGATGTTCAACCACTTCCACCGCCGCAATATCGACAACGCCCGCACGAAGGAGTCGTACCTCGCGGCTGGCGACGGGTGGATTGCGCCTTACTACAAGGCGGGTACGCAGGAGTGGAACGAGCGTCTGCTGTTTCGCTAGCGGAGGTGACAACGTGTACGCCACACTGGGACAGCGTGTCTGGCTAACCGCCCTGACCGGCATTCCCTTCGCCATCTACAAAATGGGCGGCGGTTGGTACGTGCTGCACCACATCAGTCCCCCGCTCGGTGTCGCGATGATGCTCTGGGGCGGGCTCGACATCTTGATCAACGTGTGTTCCGCCCTCCTGCCGCAACGGTGCAGCTATTGCCTGCTCTCCAACCTCGGGCGCCAACTGCAGCGCCGCGGCTGGCACGCGAACGGGGAGGCGGTGCTGCTCGGCGTGGACACGCTGTTAAGCTTCACGATCGTCGCGGCCATGATTGGATTCGGCGCGCTCCCCCTGCAACCGGTCGTCGCGGGCAACATCTGGAACCTCGCCGTCATCTGCAACGTGCTCGCGGTGGGGCTGATCCAGATCCGCGAGGCGCTGCGCGAACAGTCGCACAGAGAGATTACCGGCGGTGCGGACTAGGCAGGTTACATTATGCCTACGTGCCTCTCGGCCTATGTCTGGAATTTAAGGGGGGAGTGATTGATCTGTGGGATTGTTAAGCGGTGTTTGAGGCAAAGGCACCGCTTGTCCCGCCTGAAGACTTGATAGGATCTTCGCATATTAGAGTACTGATAATCGCGGCGCAGTTCGGCAATTATGATATTGTCGAATTCGACCCCGCTTCGCAATCCATCACTTCTTCCCAGGTTACAAAAATAATTCACCGTTCTTCAGCTACCAGGCAGGCGAATCCGGCGTTCGTGTTGGGGGTGTTCTCTGGCGGATGGAAATAACACACATCCGAACCGTGCACAGTGCACAGTAATGTGCGGTTGCGTTGTATAAACTATTTGTGT
>CALZGZ010000014.1 GCA_945787105.1 uncultured Gammaproteobacteria bacterium | reverse complement strand
TGCTGCCTGCCCATACCTATGTAAAGCCCGTTTAGATTGCTACGGGCCCCGACATCGTTCAAAGTCACGTGTAAATCGGTGCGCGCGATGGCCCCGCCCATGGCGATGTTATTGGTCGTCCCCGTACTATCCCGCTCATGGTGCACGAATAGGCCACAGACATGAAACGCCCTCGTACTCTCCTCCTGCAGCATGTAATAGACCACCAGTGCCGACGCTCGAGCCACGAGTTCGGTGATCGCATTGGTTAGATAGCGGCTTTGCCCTAGACTAACGTAACGTTCCAGGATCACTGCCTGGCTACCGGTGTCGGCGATCGCAAGGGTGCGTGGATAGGAGACCTGCGGTTGCTCGCCGTCTCCGGTGGCGACATAAATCAACTCGATGGGGCGGTCCAGTGCGCAATCGCGGCCGATGCGGATATAGGCCCCGTCTGTCAAGAACGCGGTGTTGAGTGCGGCAAAACCATGCAATTTGCTGGGTACGAAACGGCCAAGCTCGGTCTCCAACTCCTCAGCGCGTTGATTGAGCGCATCACCAAGGCTCATCACAGCAACACCACTTGGCAGTTGGTCGAGGTCTGACAGACGCGGCGCGAAATGCCCGTTCACGAACACACACCGGTGGCTATCCAGTGCATTATTCTTGAGTATCTCGAGCTGTGCGGCGTCGATACCATTATGACCGTTTAACGCCGGCGCAAAGGGCTGCTTCACAATCGGCCGCACATTGGTGTATTTCCAGTCTTCGTCACGGGGAGTCGGAAAACCGACTTCGCGGAATCTTGACAAACCAGCATCTCGAACCCGCCGCAGCCAGGGAATAGAGCCTCCGGGCAGATCGGACGCTACCCCGTTGTAGACGTCGACATATGCCTGCTGCACCGCCTCGAACATGATGACTCAGGACCCTGCCGGCGGTGCGGCCGCTGCGCCGGGATCTTGCGCAATCCACGCGTAACCGTGTTTCTCCAGCTCTAATGCCAATGACTTATCGCCGGACTTTACGATACGGCCATTTGCCATAACGTGAACCTTGTCGGGAATAATGTAATCGAGCAGCCTTTGGTAGTGGGTGACCACAATCATCGCGCGTTGTTCATCGCGTAATGAGTTAACACCGTTTGCAACCACCTTGAGGGCATCGATGTCGAGCCCTGAATCGGTTTCATCAAGGATGGCCAGCGACGGTTCCAGCACCGCCAACTGCAGGATTTCGTTACGCTTCTTCTCGCCACCAGAAAATCCTTCATTCACAGAGCGATGCAGAAATTCCTCCTTCATCTCGACCAGTTTGATTTTCTCTTTGATTAATTTCAAAAACTCAACCGCTGACAGATCGTTCAGCCCACGATGCTTGCGGATCGAATTCAACGCGGTCTTCAGCAGGTACAAGTTGCTTACCCCGGGTATTTCGACGGGATACTGAAAGGCCAGAAAAATGCCCTCGCAGGCGCGCTCCTCGACAGGTAATTCAAGAAGATTCTTGCCGCGAAAGACTACTTTTCCTGCAGTGACATCATAACCATCGCGGCCTGCGATAACGTTCGCAAGCGTGCTCTTACCGGACCCGTTGGGACCCATAATGGCATGTACTTCGCCGGCTGCTACATCTAAATCGATGCCTTTGAGTATCGGAGTGCCTTCCACCGAGGCATGCAGATTTTTGATCGATAACATAGTCACTTTGGGTCCAGCTATAAGGGGGCGATCCTGTTTAAATTGGGTTGGAGGCTAGCTCGCCCCCGGCACGGCTTTGCCGGTGTCTAACCCACGGCTCCTTCGAGGCTGATTTCCAACAACTTTCGCGCTTCGACGGCGAACTCCATCGGCAATTCCTTGAACACTTCTTTGCAGAAGCCATTCACTATCATGGATACAGCGTCCTCTTCCGATAGCCCTCGCTGCCGGCAGTAAAACAACTGATCGTCACTGATTTTCGATGTCGTGGCTTCGTGTTCGACTTGGGCGGTTGGATTTTTCACCTCCATGTACGGAAAGGTGTGTGCGCCACAGCGATCCCCCATTAACAGCGAATCGCACTGCGAATAGTTTCGTGCGTTATCTGCTTGGTTCAAAACTTTGACCAAACCCCGATACGCGTTTTGACCGTGGCCCGCGGAAATGCCCTTGGAAATAATGGTGCTAGCGGTGTTCTTGCCAATATGCACCATCTTGGTCCCGGTATCCGCTTGTTGCCAGTTGTTAGTCAACGCGACCGAATAAAATTCGCCCACCGAATTGTCGCCCTCCAGCAGCACACTGGGATACTTCCAGGTGATTGCAGATCCGGTTTCCACCTGGGTCCAGGATATCTTAGAGTTGCCGCCACGGCATGCGCCGCGCTTGGTGACGAAATTGTATATCCCGCCGCGGCCATGCTCGTCCCCGGGATACCAGTTCTGCACCGTCGAATACTTGATCTGCGCGTCTTTCATCGCTATCAATTCGACCACCGCCGCGTGTAGTTGATTTTCGTCCCGCATCGGCGCAGTACATCCCTCGAGGTAGCTCACATAACTCCCTTCATCAGCGATAATCAGCGTTCGCTCGAACTGACCGGTATTCATCGCATTGATCCGGAAATAGGTCGACAGCTCCATCGGGCAACGTATGCCCTTGGGGACGTAGACGAAAGACCCATCGCTGAATACTGCAGAGTTTAATGCGGCATAAAAATTGTCCCCCGCCGGCACCACACTGCCGAGATACTGCTTTACCAGATCCGGGTGTTCCTGAAGCGCCTCGGAGATGGAGCAAAAGATGACGCCCACTTCCGCTAACTTTTCACGAAACGTTGTTTTCACCGAGACGCTGTCGAACACCGCATCTACCGCCACCCCCGCTAACATCTTTTGTTCTTCTAGCGGAATCCCCAACTTTTCGTAGGTCTCGAGCAGCTTCGGATCGACCTCGTCCAGACTCTTGGGACCATCTTTGTCCTTGGGTGCGGAGTAATAGCTGATCGCTTGATAATCGATTGGCTCATAATGCACGTGTGCCCACTGCGGCTCGGTGAGTGTCAACCAATGGTGATAGGCATTGAGGCGCCATTCCAACATGAATTCCGGTTCACGTTTCTTTTCCGAAATTGCGCGAACCACGCCCTCATCAAGACCCGGAGGCAGAGTCTCGGAATCAATATCCGTGACAAAGCCTTCCTTATATTCGCGTTTGATTAAGCGGTCGATGTCATTCGCTGGACTGGCCATCGGAATTTTTGCTCCTCCTCGCTCGGCTCGCCAAGATTACACGCTGACACTCGATGCCGGATTGGTGCGCCCCAACTGTGTATCCTGGCGCAGCGCCCGCTCTTGCACACAGGGCCATTCAGTGAGTTCTCCCAATTTGATCCTGTCCAGAAACTCGTACAGCTGCCGGCTCAGGTCCTTCCATAGCTCGTGGGTCAAACAGGGCTGGCCATCCTGACAGTCTCCTTTACCACCGCAACGGGTTATATCGACCTTCTCGTCAACCGCGACGATGATATCGGCCACGGATATTTCGTTCGCCGCCAACGCCAAACGATAGCCGCCCCCAGGACCACGCAAACCCTTCACGAGCCCCGCCTTACGCAGCGCAGCAAACAATTGCTCAAGATAAGAGAGCGAGATATTTTGACTGGTGGCAATGTCGTTCAAGGTGACCGGCCCTGACACCTCATGAATCGCAAGATCCATCATCGCAGTGACGGCATAACGGCCTTTAGTAGTTAGTCTCATGGCTACAACTCCGCGGTTACTGCCCAGCTACTGGGGACAACTCACTGCCGAAGCAGTCGGGCAGATAATGGTGAACTTTAAAATAACCTAGTATTTTGATCAAGATTAATATATTTATCGTACAATTTTTCTGAATAATCCCCCATAAGGGTAGGGGGAATATATACCCCCATCGAGATGGGCGCCATAGGCCGTCGCGCGGAATCGCTATTTCCCGTTCGGCCAGCTCACCATCAGCAACAGGATCCCCAGCCCCCCCAGCACCCACGTGGACACCGGCACGTTGTGCAGCATCAACGGGGCGTAGCCGTCCAATGCCGCCAGGATCGCGGCCGCCAACAACAGGACGGCGCCCAGCGTGCCGATATATTGGCGGCGCTGACCCCCGGTCAGCTCATGCCGCAGGCGTTGCAACTCATCCGCCTGCTGTTGGCTCGCGGTCTCCTCGTCGTGCAATTTGCGCAATAGGCCATGAACCAGCGTGGGTATTTCCGGCAGCATCCGCCCCCACTTCGGCAATTCGCGCTTAAGACCCTCGCGAAGTGCCCACGGGCCAACTTGTTGCCGCATCCAGCGTTCCAAATACGGCTTGGCGGTCTCCCACAGATCCAGCTGTGGATACAGCTGCCGGCCCAGGCCCTCGATATTCAGCAAGGTCTTCTGTAATAACACCAGTTGTGGCTGGATCGGCATCTCGAAACGCCTGGCGGTTTGAAACAGTTGTACAACGAGTTTGCCAAACGAGATCTCACTAATCGGCTTCGCGAACACAGGCTCGCACACCGTTCTAATCGCCGCTTCGAACTCATCCACCCGCGTATGCGCAGGCACCCATCCGGCATGCAGGTGGGCCTCGGCAACAGCCCGGTAGTCGCGGTTGAAAAATCCAAGGAAGTTCTCCGCTAAATAGCGCTTATCGTTATCGTCTAACGTCCCCATGATGCCAAAGTCTACGGCTCGATACTGGCCCGACTCGGAGACGAAGATGTTCCCCGGGTGCATATCCGCATGGAAAAATCCATCACGAAACGCCTGTGTAAAAAAGATCTCGACACCATCATGCGCCAGCTTGCGCATATCAATACCCGCTGACTTCAAGGCCGCCATATCCCGGATCGGAATACCATAGATGCGCTCCATGACCATTACCTGCCTGGTGGTGACATCCCAGTACACTCTCGGAATATAGATAATGTCAGAGTCTTCGAAGTTAGAACGCAGCTGACTGGCATTCGCCGCTTCCCTTCTCAAGTCCAGTTCATCGTGGATGGTCTTGTTGTATTCGTCGATTATGTCAACCGGACGCAGCCGCGGACCTTCATCCCAATATCTCTCCGCCAATCGCGCAATCGTGTAGAGCAAGGCCAAATCACGTTCGATAACCAATTGAATGTTGGGACGCAGCACTTTGACGACCACGTCCGTGCCGTCCCGCAGATTCGCCGCGTGAACCTGGGCCACGGATGCCGACGCGATGGGCTGTGACTCGAAAGACGCGAAGTGTCTGTCCAGCGGCGCGCCATAAGCCTGTTCGACAACTGCCATTGCGTCTTCGCCGGGAAATGGAGGGACTTGGTCCTGGAGTTTACTAAGTTCCATGGCGATATCCTCCGGCAGCAGATCCGGCCGGGTGGATAACATCTGCCCGAACTTCACGAATACCGGGCCGAGCTCCTCTAGTGCCTCACGCAGCCGCTGGCCGCGCGGCTTCCTTATTGAGAGACGCCAACGCCAGGGCATCAAATATGAGATGTAACGGTACGGACGAAACAGGTGAATGGCGGCGACGAAATCATCCAAACCATGTTTGACAAACACCTGCGTAATTCGCAGAAGTCTGAAAAACTGGGCTGGGCGCATCATGATAATAACGCTTGGAGCCGCTGCAACCGTTGTTCTAGCCGATCCGCAGCAGAGCGCAAATCATTCACCGCGTTCGTAAATCGGGCCACGCTCGACGCTGACGCAAGAAGACGGGCCTCTTCCTGAAGATATTCGGAGACATTTCGTTCCGCAGTATGATGCGCGTTTTTGCGCCACTCGTTGAGCCCGCGAACCAGATTCCCACTCTGATGCGCGAATGCATCACCGATATATGGCGACAACAATTCCTCCCAGTCAATGTCCACTTCCTCGACAAATCGTTGCAGGCTTTGACCCAACTCGACGTCGCCTTTGATTTCAATCTTACCCTCGCGAAACAGCGTCGCGTGCAACCCACTCAGTCCCAATTGGGCGAAAGCAACAGGCGAGCCGGATAATGTGACATCGGGTTCGTCATCGGAAACCTCGCGAATCCTGATGCCGGTTTCGGCGGCTGACAAATACAGTCTCCTGTCTATGCCGACCAGTTCCAAACAGATAACCTTGCCCGCGAACTCTTGTAACCGCTGAAGTGCGTCCGGATCGAGACGCAGTAATCGGTTCCCGATGGACTCAAGTAGATCGGTAATCATGGAAGGCCGCTCTCAGACGATTGCTCATTATGAGTATCCGTGGGGGTCATGAATCAAAACTTATAACCGGTGTGCACCGCTACAATCCCCCCACTGAGATTATGGTAGTCGACCCGTTCGAAACCAGCCGTCTCCATCATTGACTGCAGTTCAGCCTGGGTCGGTTGTTTGCGTATCGACTCCACCAAATATTGGTAACTGGCTTTGTCACCGACCACCAACCGCCCCACTTGCGGTAATACATTGAACGAATACAGATCATAGAGCTTGCGCAGCCATTTTGTGGTAGGTCTGGAAAACTCGAGGACCAGTATGCGGCCTCCTGGCCGTAAGCACCGATACATGGCTTGCAGGGCGATTTGCTGGTGCGTCACGTTACGCAACCCAAATCCAATGCTGACACAATGGAAAAAATTTTCGCGAAACGGCAAGTGCTCGGCATCTGCTTGGACATACAACACATTGTTGATGATCCCGGCATCGGTGAGGCGCTTGCGTCCGCGTTGCAACATCGCCTCGCTGATATCCGTTGATACCACTAACCCCGAATCGCCCGCCAAGCGGGCAAATTTCCGCGCGAGATCGCCGCTACCGGCGGCAACATCCAACACTCGATGTCCCGATCGGATACCGCTCAACCCTACCGCGAATTGCTTCCAAGCCCTATGCACACCGAACGACATCAGGTCGTTCATTAAGTCGTATTTATCGGCGACCGACCGGAATACTTCCGCGACCAAGCGTGACTTGTCTTGGTCCAACACATCCCGAAAACCGAAATGGGTGGTATTGTCACGGCCCCGCTCAGTCACGGCTCATCATCTCGTCATAAGGTTGGGGTTCCCGGTGGTGGCCGGCGTCAGCCAGCCGCTGGAGATAATTCGCCCAGTACTCCTTGCGATTTACTCCCAGCTCATACAAGGTCCCCCAAGAGAATATTCCGGTATCATGTCCGTCGTCGAAGCGCAGCATTACCGCGTAGGCGCCCACCGGTTCGACAGCAACAATGTTTACCTTTGCTTTGCCAACTTGCAGTACTTCCTGTCCAGGACCGTGCCCGCGTACTTCCGCAGACGGCGAATAGACACGCAAGTACTCGCATGGCAACTCAAACTGGCTGCCGTCATCGAATACAGTCTCCAGAATCCGTGATTGCTGGTGGAGCGTGATGTCGGTTGGTATCGGTTTTTTACCAGACATCGGCGACGTCGATCTGTTTGGTGTAGTTTTTTGTGATGCTCATGAGTCCTCCTGTAGCCAGGCGGCTACAGTCTCTGCAAAATAAGTCAATATTGCGTCGGCCCCGGCACGTTTGAAGCCGACCATCGCCTCCATCACCACCTCTCGTAGATCCAACCAATCGTTCTGTGCGGCGGCATGCAACATCGCGTACTCACCGCTCACTTGATACACAAATGTCGGGACGCCGAATCGCTGCTTGACCCGGTAGATAATATCCAGGTATGGCATTCCCGGTTTCACCATCAGCATGTCTGCACCCTCATCGATGTCCAATGCCACTTCGCGCAGTGCTTCAATGCCATTGGCCGGATCCATTTGATAGCTGTACTTATTCCCACCTCCCAAACTCGCTGCCGACCCCACTGCATCGCGGAACGGACTGTAATAGCTGGAAGCGTATTTCGCCGCGTAGGCCAGAATTCTCACGTTATGATAGTGCTCGTATTCCAGCGCTCGGCGAATCGCGCCGACCCGGCCATCCATCATGTCCGATGGCGCCACCACGTCCGCGCCGGCTTCAGCGTGGGACATCGCCTGTTTGACGAGCACGTCGACGGTATCATCGTTTACGACATAACCGGACTCGTCGATCAGGCCGTCTTGGCCATGACTGGTGAACGGGTCCAGGGCGACATCGGTGATCACCCCCACCTCAGGCACATCCGACTTCAATGCCCGTACCGCTCTTTGCACCAGGCCGTTCGAGTTGTAGGCCTCTTGGGCGTCGTCACTTTTCTTTTCCGCGGGTACCACTGGAAACAAGGCAATCGCCGGCACGCCCAATTCTTGTAACCGGCGCGCCTTGGCCATCAATCGATCAACCGTCAATCGTTCGACCCCGGGCATCGACGGCACCGCTTCACACTCGTCAGTACCCTCCATGACAAATACCGGTTGTATCAGATCGTCTGCCGAAACGCGATTCTCCCGCATCAGCCGCCGCGAAAACTCATCGCGGCGCATGCGCCGCATACGGGTAGCGGGAAATCCTGTTGTCAATAAAAGCGAGTCATTCATTTGTATTGCATTCCCAGTGCCAAGTTTTCTTTATCGTCTCATTATCCACGAGATGCGCAAAGTGCCAAGACCGGAAAACTATGAATGGCCCCTATCCTGGCACCAACCGCTTTGATATCCACAACGCTTGCAGATTCGCTGTAATATGGGAAAAATACGCGCCGGAGGCAATCCATGTCCGTCATTCCTGATTTTACCGACCCTGAACTAGACGTCATAAAGAATCTTTTGCAGCTACGATTCAAGGAAACGGTGGATATTCACCGTGCGGACGTCGAGTTGCGCTTGGATCCCGCGTCGGAGGAGTTAATTGAGTGCCCAGCTGTATTCTGGCAAGCGCGGAATTGCAGCTTTGTGGTGACTAAATCCGCCTCTGATGAGTTTCGATGCCAGTTTTTCTACGAGCCGACTGATCAGTTTAGCACCGGCCAAGGCAAGTATGACGACATTGGCACGTGTGTGTCGACGTTGTTACAAGTCCAATCGGACAGCGAGCGCGAACGTGAGGGCGTGAACTCGGGTTCTACGGGAGAAGATTTGCAGTATAAATAGTCGCGCTTCAGATCTAATTCATCAATAAGAGGGGAATCATGCCAAAATCCAGGCCAAAAAATGCGTTTTATGCCCAGTCCGGCGGTGTTACCGCAGTCATTAACGCCACCGCCTCCGGTCTGATCGAGACGGCGCGCAAGTACGAGAACAAGATCGGTAAGGTCTACGCTGGGCGTAACGGCATTATCGGCGCCCTGACTGAGGATCTCATTGATACCAGCCGGGAAGCCTCACGGTCAATCGCGGCGTTACGTCATACACCCTCGGGTGCGTTTGGTTCCTGCCGCTACAAACTCAAGAGCCTGGAAGAAAACCGGCGTGAGTACCAACGGTTGATAGAGGTATTCGAGGCCCATGATATCGGTTATTTTTTCTATAACGGCGGGGGGGACTCGGCGGACACCTGTTTAAAGGTGTCGCAACTGTCGGAGACTATGGGGTATCCGATCCAGGCCATTCATGTGCCAAAGACGGTGGATAATGACTTGCCAATCACCGATAACTGTCCAGGGTTCGGCTCGGTGGCGAAGTACATCGCGGTGTCGACACGCGAAGCCAGTTTTGATGTTGCGAGCATGGCGAAGACCTCTACCAAGGTGTTCATAATCGAAGTGATGGGCCGTCATGCAGGCTGGATCGCCTCAGCCGGCGGCCTAGCGTCGAGTGAAGACATCGCGATCCCGATATTGATCTTGTTTCCCGAGGTTAGATTCGACCGAAACAAATTCATGAAAAAGGCGGATCAGCTGGTGAGACAACACGGCTATGTTTCGGTGGTGGTCTCCGAGGGTGTGAAGGGGCCGGATGGCAAGTTTCTATCCGATCAAGGTCTGAAGGATGCCTTCGGTCATGCGCAACTCGGCGGAGCCGCGCCGGTGGTGGCGGGCATGGTCAAACAAGACCTGGGTCTCAAGTATCACTGGGCGGTAGCCGATTACTTGCAACGAGCGGCGCGTCATATCGCCTCCAAGACCGATGTCGACCAGGCCTATGCAGTGGGGCGCGAAGCGGTACGGATGGCCTTGAAGGGCGATAATGCGGTGATGCCGGCCATCAAACGCGTATCCAACAAGCCCTACAAATGGAAAATTGAAAAGGCGCCGTTGGATAAAGTCGCCAATGTCGAAAAAATGATGCCCAAAAATTTCATAACCAGAGATGGTTTTGGCATTACCGACAAATGTCGTGAATATCTGACGCCGCTCATCAAAGGCGAGGACTATCCGCCCTACAAAAACGGTATGCCGCTATATATCCGACTCAAGAACACACCGGTAAAAAAGAAACTGAAAACTCGGTTCACACCCTAAACGACGCGCCTAGGGGTCGCTTGTACACCGGTTTTTTGCTAAAGCTCAACACAACGTTGCGCAATGACCCTCGATAAGGCCTACGAATTGTTGCAGGTGCAAGCTGATTTTGGCGGTTTCTACAACCGCAACTCGGCGCGGTTGATCTTGGCCGAAGTATACAAGGAACACGGCCAGGCGGCGGTGGACAAGCTGATCAAGGATCTGGGCCTGGGGCCAATTTTCGGTTTCGAGCCAGGGACGCGGTTTGAATCCATCAGTTAAGCCGCATCGTCCAGCAGGGGGCTGGTCCCCGCACAGCAGGGGAACAGCAACGGAACCAGCCGCCGGATCCTGTCGCCATCATCCAGGATCTTTGGGCAGCATAAGGGTTAAGACTGACAGTAGCCGAAAAGAGCTGAAATGAGGGAGAATTACCGGGACCGTCGCCAGCAGGGATGCTGGCGCCGAGCCTACACGGATGTATTTACGGCCTGTCCCGGGAATTGTCACTCAGTTCAGCGTGGCGGAAACCCTTAACCAAGTACCATTTGGGTCTGAATTGAGTCCAAACACCATTTCCTACATCGTCCAGCGCGGCGCCTGTCCCCGCCTGGTCCCCGAACAGCGGGGGGCTCGTCCCCGCCTTATCCCCGCATAGCGGGGGAACAACGCGCAGGACACGCCCCGTCGCCATCATCCGGGATCCTTGGCGCAAACGGCGACCTAAACGCTTTTACATCGACTGACCAATGTACAAGCCCCGCATCGCGGGGCTTGTGGTGACAACTTTTCCGGAACCGAAGTACCGAGGGCAGAACCGGATTATCCTAGCAACGGCGCAATGACCAAACTCACAATCGCCATGACGTTGATCAAGATATTCATCGACGGTCCCGAGGTATCTTTGAACGGGTCACCGACGGTATCGCCGACCACCGTCGCCTTGTGGGTATCGGAACCCTTCCCGCCCAGGTTTCCGCGCTCCACGTATTTCTTGGCATTATCCCAAGCCCCGCCGGCATTGGCCATGGTCAGAGCCAACAATACGCAGCCAAGCAATGCGCCCCCGAGCATGCCCCCGAGGGACTCGGGCCCGAGGACGAAACCCACCACCACCGGGGCTGCGACCGCCAACACGCCGGGCGGCACCATGCGCTTGAGCGCGGCGTCGGTGGCGATCTCGATACAACGCTCATTGTCCGGTTGCGCCTCACCTTCCAGCAACCCGGGGATTTCCCTAAATTGACGTCGAATCTCTTTGATCATGTCAAACGCCGCGTCGCCCACCGCGGTCATGGTCAAACTACCGACCAGAAACGGAAAGATACCGCCGATGAACATTCCGGCGAGCACCCAGGGGTTATTGATTTGCAGGCTGAAATCCGCGATCTGGTGGGACACGACCTCGATGTAGGCGGTAATGATGGCCAGCGCCGCCAGCGCCGCGGCACCGATCGCGAACCCCTTGCCAATTGCGGCGGTGGTATTGCCGAGTTCGTCCAACGAATCGGTGATCTTACGCGTGTCCTCCCCCAGGCCGGCCATCTCAGCGATGCCGCCGGCGTTGTCCGCCACCGGCCCATAGGCATCGATGGCCATGGTAATTCCGACGGTGGCGAGCATGCCCACCGCGGCGATGCCCACTCCGTAAAGTCCCGACAGTTGACTCGAGATAAGAATAATGGCGCTGAGCGCCAGCAGCGGCACGACTACCGATTGCATACCGGTGGAGATGCCAGCAATCATCACCGTGGCGGGGCCGGTTTCTCCGGCCTCGGCGATTTTTCGCACCGGCGCACCGGCGGTGTAATACTCGGTGACCAGACCGATAATGATGCCACCGATGGCGCCCACCAGCACCGAAACCCAGACCCGCATGCTGGCATCGGAAACGGCGATCACCAGAAACGCGACGACGATAAACAACACCGATGCACCCATGGTGCCGATGCGCAACGCGACCTCCGGTGACTTACTTGAATATCGCTGCACCAGATAGATTCCCCCGATGGAGCACAATATCCCTACGGAGGCCATCATCAACGGCAGGAACATCAACGTCGATTGCGGTCCGACGATCTCTAATTCCGCCGTCCCCATGGTCGAAGCGATGGCGATAGTGGCGATCATGGCGCCGCAGTAGGACTCGAAGATGTCCGATCCCATACCGGCCACGTCGCCCACATTGTCGCCAACGTTGTCGGCTATAACGCCGGGGTTGCGCGGGTCGTCTTCAGGAATCCCTGCTTCTATCTTACCAACGAGATCCGCGCCCACGTCGGCGCTCTTGGTAAAAATACCGCCACCGACACGCGAGAACAGCGCCACCG
The DNA here is from genome assembly GCA_945787105.1 of uncultured Gammaproteobacteria bacterium. Taxonomy (GTDB): domain Bacteria; phylum Pseudomonadota; class Gammaproteobacteria; order Arenicellales; family JAANXG01; genus CALZGZ01. Next base: position 18,375 of record CALZGZ010000014.1, on the reverse strand, counting down.
AGGAGGCCCCCATGCCAAAACCATGAATCACGTGCGCAGTGTGTGGGTCGCCACCAAAAAATAAGTACAGCAGCCCCAATCCCAACAGTCCCATGGCCGCCACCGTGAGCCCCATGATGGAGCCCCCGAAGAACGCCACCGTTAGTGCCGCCGGGGCACCCTCGGCGTGAGCGGCGGTGGTGGTGCGTACGTTTGCCTGGGTGGCGGTGAACATACCGATGTAACCTGCACTCGCCGAACACAGCGCGCCAACGATGAATGCGAAGGCGCTGCGCCAACCCAGCGGCGAGAACAATATGAGGACGATCACGATCCCCGAGAAAATCGCCAGGATCTTGTATTCGCGGCGCATGAACACCATGGCACCATTGTGTATAGCATCGCCGATCTCAATGACTTTGCCGGTGCCCGGGGGATGCTCCAGGACCATTTGAAAGATCTTGTATGCGGCGAATAACCCGCCTATGCCAAGAAGAGTTGGGATCAGTGCTTCGAACGACATAATTTCCCCTTATTATGCTGGGTGTAGTTATACTTTGGTGCCGTTTGATATCACGCTATGGCTACCATCGGATCATCGGCCTAATATTCTGTATTCCCGCCATGCTAAGGTTCCGCTACGGCGCGGATACGCAAACGGCGTATCGCATATCATAACGCACTTACCTAAAGCTAATCATCTATGAGCTCCGGGCAAAAGCGATCCGGCGCCTCCGTCCGCGAAGATGTGGACGTTACTCTAGAGATTTTGCGTCATAGCGGCCCGTCAAATACGAGATCGACAAGCACACCGGAGCCATGTTCGTGGACCCCTGCATGGATTTCGCTATGCGCTACCGGCCCAATTACGGCCACATTTTGCTACCCAGTCCGCAGCCAACCAGCCGCTATTAGCACTGTGAGATCTTAAGGCGCGACTGCTAATCCTTTTTTTTGGCCCTTGGGTGTGCGCGATCATAGATCTTCGCCAAGTGCTGAAAATCCAAATGTGTGTACACCTGCGTCGTACTGATATTGGCATGGCCCAGCAGTTCCTGGACCGCCCTAAGTTCACCGCTGGATTCCAACAAGTGACTGGCAAAACTGTGGCGCAATACATGAGGATGCACCGACACATCTAACCCTTGGCGTTTCCCCCAGTGCTTGACTCGCTGTTGCACCCCGCGTGGCGTCATGCGCCTCCCTCTCCTGGTTACGAAAAACGCCGGTTCATCTTCACCCGCCATGCGGTCGCGTTGCGGTAACCACTCTCCGATGGCTTGCATCGCCAGACGCCCCACGGGAACCTCTCGTGTCTTGCCACCTTTACCACGAACCCGTACCAAGGCCTGCTGCCGGTCTAGTTGCGGTAGATCGAGGCCGATCAACTCCGACAACCGCAGTCCCGATGAGTAAAATAACTCCATGATTGCCCGATCCCGCAACGCCAGCGGTTCTTTCACTTGCACCGCGAACAGCAAAGACACTTGGTCCACCGTCAACGCCGCGGGCAAACGCTTCTCTGATTTCGGAGCGCGGATACCGATGAAGGGATTACTCTTGGCTGCTCGTTCGCGAATAAGGTAGCGATAGAAACTACGCGCCGCCGAGAGCGCACGTTGTATACTACGTCCCGACAAACCGGATTTGTGTAAGTGCATAATAAAGGAACGGGCGCGGTGCACGTCGAGTTGCCGCCACACCTCGACTCCTAGCCCATCACAATACACGGTTAAACCTTTTAGATCCCGGGCATAAGCGGACTGTGTGTGCTGAGACATACGCCGTTCAATGCCTAGATACTCCAAGAAATCGGCCAGTTGTTTTGGGGATTCCGGCGACACCGATATTCAGCCAAGCAGCCGCTTCAAAACCACACCAACGACAACGCCCAAGCGATTGAGAAACAAGGTGCCGAGATCGGCGCGGAATCGGTTTTCATCCGGCGATGCGAGTGCCAGCACCCCTAACGGATCACCAACCCCCAACGGTACCAACGCGCAAGAACCCACCGTTTCCGCTTGGTCTGCGAATAAGTACTTCAGCACTTGCGTTGGAAGACGATCATCGCAAACACTTCTTCCATGAGCAACGCGCGCATGCAGTTGTTGGTATTCGATATCAGCTTTGTCGGCAATTTCAGTACGCGCTTGCATGTCGTGATCATCGACTGAGAGTCGTATTACCGCTAACGGCAGATCAAATTGTTCTTTGACTGTATCTGGCAATACATTTAATGCGGTGTCTAGATCGTTTTGAACGATTGCCGCCAGTAATACCTCGTACAGTTGCTGATTGAGAGACTCGTTCTGCTCGGCAGCCTCGATCAACGCGCGTAACTTTTTTCTCAGCGCCTGATTGTTTTCACGCAGCACGTCAACTTGCCTTTCAATTAATGACACGCCGTTGCCAGAATCATGGGACACCTGCATGTCGATGAGTAAGTCCGGATGTCGCTCTAAGAAATCACGGTGACTGCGCAAATACTCGATGATGCGTTGCTCGTCCTCCAGATTCTCGGTCTGATCGAAGTTTGGTTTCTGCGTCATTTACCCTCCGGCCGTCGCATTTATAGTGTCAGCTTTAGTTCCCCGTCGAAGACGGATTGCGCGGGTCCCGTCATATACACCGGCTGTGCGTTACCGGACCACTCGACCCGCAGGCGGCCACCGGGTAAATCTACGACGACCGACTCGTCCAGCAAAGCGCGGCGTCTACCAGCTACCACCGCAGCACAGGCACCACTCCCACACGCCGGAGTTTCCCCTACCCCGCGCTCGTACACACGCAACCGAATATGGTTACGACCGCACACCTGCATGAATCCAGCATTGGCCCGTTCGGGGAACCGATGATGACGCTCTATCATTGGGCCCTGTGCAGCCACTGGGGCCAGATCCACGTCTTTGACGACTCGTACGGCATGGGGATTGCCCAATGACAACGCTGATATTTCGATTTCGCCATCTTCCAGTGCCAAATCGTACACGTCTTGCCGTGTTGTTGCGATAAACGGAATTTCTTCCGGCTCGAATCGTGGCGCGGCCATATTCACGCGCACCTGATCGTCATCTAGAACAATTAGGGTCAACACATCGGCAGAGGTCTCCACCCTGATCTCGGTCTTATCCGTCAATCCGGCTTCGCGCACGAATAGCGCGAAACAGCGGGCTCCATTACCGCATTGCGCAACTTCCCCGCCGTCGGCGTTGATAATACGGAACTGGAAATCCACATCATCGCGTGATGGGTTTTCTACCAGCAGGATCTGGTCGCAGCCCACCCCCCACCGCCGGTCGGCGATTCGTTGCGCTTGCTCACGATCGATTTCGACTACCTGAGATATCGCGTCAATTACAACGAAATCGTTGCCAAGCGCTTGCATTTTGGTGAACTTTATACCCATTCGTCACGCAGACTGCTGTATAGTTGGCGCCGAAATCGCCCCGATAAATTGCCAGTGAAACCCTACATCACAGAAAAATTTCATTACCTGAAGACACATCCCAAAAAAGGTGTGCGCATCACCGCCGGTATTCTACTCGTGACAGGGGGTATTTTTGGAGCCTTACCGGTGTTCGGATTCTGGATGTTGCCGTTGGGGCTCATTTTACTGTCTGTGGACTTCCCGTGGGCCAAAAGGATACTCACCAAACTGAAGCAGTGGTGGCACAGACTCAAAGCGGTGGTCGGTTATCGAGCCCCCAACATCGAGCCACCGCAAAAAGACTAACCCGCCGATAACCTGCCATAAGCGACAAGATGTCGGTCACTGATTCGCCCCACCTTGAAATGCGATAAGCCTGCCGCTATCAGCTGTTCCCGCACCTCATCCTCACGATACGCTGCCAGCAGCGAGTGATAGAAATCCCGCTTCAAGATCTCGGGCTCGTTTCCAGAGTATTCCTCCACGATTTCGTTTGCGGCATGTTGGGATCGCGGCCTTCTAAGATCCATAACCAACACGGGTGCGTGGATTTTGGCGTACTTTGAAATTACGCGCCATAGCGCCTCGGGCTCATCCAAGTGATGCAGCAGGCTGTTGCTGATCACGCCATCGAAAAGCCCTGGTATAACACCGGGGCCAGGCTCCTGCCCGATTCGCCAGCAAAGCGTCCTTATACGGGCCGACATGTCGGCACGCTCAATGGCGCGATCAGCCAGCGTAATCATTGATTGCGCGCCATCGATCGCCACCACGTTCAGCTCCGGAAACAAACCGGCAATTCGAATTGCTATGTCTGCCGGCCCACAACCGACATCCAATAAACGTCCGCGGTTGAAATCCGGGAAACAGCGCGTAAATGTATCTACAAATAAAGCATTTGGTTGGTTGAAGTCGGCCTCAGCATAGGCACGGGCCTGATCAGGCTCATCCATCAATTCCGGTTCGGGAACGCGCTTCATTTTCGATACACCGTCTCGGTACCTTGTTGGCAGGACCAGTTGTACAATTTCGGCGGAATTGCAATGAGGTGAGCCGGTAATATAAAGGAAGTTGATGCAAGACGTGGCACCAAACATTTATCGAACTCATTATCTCAAACGACTGTTAGCTCCCCTTCTCGCCGCCTTGGGGCAATGTGCGGGCTAGTGTTCGTCTACGGTACCTTACGGCGCGGCCAGCGCAACCATTATAGGCTGCGTTCGTCTTGTTTTCTCGGTTTACACGTCACTGAGCCCGGTTACACGATGCTGGATCTTGGGACCTACCCGGGAGTCGTACGTGGCGGCCACGGCGTAATTACCGGCGAGCTTTACCGCGTCACCCCAACAACTCTCGCAACACTGGACGAACTAGAGGATTATCCGCACCGATATGACCGCGTCGTGTTCACGACTGAGCACGGCCGCGCCTGGATATATCTGTACCGGCGGCAGACCGGAAGCGAGCGCGTCATTGTTAGCGGAGATTGGTTACGCTGAAGGGCGACGACGATTACGGCGTTTCTTCGATCCCTTCGAGCAGGCTGTACCAATCATAATCCCCTGAGCCGCTGGCTATGAACCATGGATTTAATAACGAATTCTTGTTGTAACGCAGCGGAACCCCGTGGCAGTCTGTCAGCTTACCGCCAGCCGATTCGAGCACGCATTGGGCCGCCGCCGTATCCCATTCATAGGTCGGCCCCAACCGCGGATACACGTCGCCACGGCCCTCCGCAACGATGCAGATCTTGAGGGCGCTGCCCATACTAATGGTGTCGTATCCGCCCTCCCGTTCCTTGAGCCGCGATAGGAACTGGGCCAAGGCATCCCGGCCATGCGAGCGGCTGGCCACTACCTGCGGCGATCCGCCATCATATCGATTGACTTGGATGCGCTGTGCCTTGCCATTACCACTATAACGATACGCCGGACCCCCCGCATGGGACCAGTGGGTCAGGCCCTTGACCGGCGTATGGACGACACCCAGCAGTGGCCGGTGACCGTCGATCAAGGCGATATTGACGGTGAATTCACCATTGCGCTTTACGAATTCCCGCGTACCGTCCAAGGGGTCGACTAACCAGAACTGGCGCCAGCCTTTCCGGCCGCTGTGATCTGCTGATGCCGACTCCTCCGATAACACCGGAAGGTTACCGTCGAGGACGGGCAGTTCCCGACAGATAATCTCATGGGAGGCCCGATCAGCGGTCGTCAGTGGCGTTCCATCCGTCTTCGTATGAACATCGAAACCGCGCTCGTAGATATCGAGTATTCGCTCCCCCGCTTGCCGCGCTATCCGTGAGACTTCCGGAATCAAATTTACAAGGTCTTTATCGGTGAACATCAGTGATCCATATATTGTTGAAGTAAATACAACGCGGCGATACTCCGCGCCTCCAGGAAATCTTCCTGTTCAAGCAGCGATGTGAAGTCGTCCACTTTCCATGGCACCACTTCAATCGGCTCCGGTTCGTCGCCGGGAATTCGTTTGGGATATAAATCTTCCGCCAACACGATATGGGTCTCAAAGTTGGTATATCCGGGGGCCACGGACAGTGTCCTTAATAGAGTCAAACGCCGAGAGCCATGCCCAATCTCTTCTTTTATTTCGCGATCCGCCGCGGATTCGGCAGACTCGCCTTCCTCGATGAGCCCTTTGGGAAAGCCCAGCTCGTAGCGGTCAACGCCAGCGGCATACTCGCGAATCAGCAGCACTGTATCCACATCCAGCAAAGGTATAATCATCACCGCGCCTTGGAAGCGGCTACGTAACCGCTCATAGTCGACTTCGGCGCCATTGGCAAATCGAAGGCTAACACGCTCGATGGAGAACACGCTGGTATCGGCGATTATTTGGTTATGTACGACCGTGGGTTTCTTGATCATCGAGTCCAAGCGATGCGCGTTGCAGGGCATTATAACCTCGTTGTCAATTTTTAACTGCGGGATTATGAGTGGGTAAATACGTAAAACAACAGATCGCTATGGTTGACTGGGAAAAAATCGATACCGTACTGCTTGATATGGATGGCACTTTGCTGGATTTGCACTTTGACAATCATTTTTGGCTGACCCATGTGCCACACCATTTTGCCAACAAACACGGAATGGGAATTGACCAAGCCATGCAGGAACTGCTTTCCCAATATCGTGAAGTGCAGGGCTCTTTAAATTGGTATTGCGTGGACTACTGGTCCGACAAACTCGGCTTAGATATCGTTCAGTTGAAGCATGAGTTGTCCCACAAAATATCCATTAGACCCAAGGTCCTTCAGTTTCTGAACGCTTTACACGGTTTGAGCATCGATCTGCGGTTAGTGACCAACGCCCATAAAAAGGCAATTCAAATCAAGATGAGATACACCGGATTGGCGCCACATTTCGACACCATCGTTTGCTCACACGACATCGGTGCCCCCAAAGAGGCGCCTGAATTCTGGCGTCTGTTACACCAGCGGTATCCTTTCAATTCCGAGCGGACATTGTTCATCGACGACAATCTAGACGTGTTGAGAGCCGCCCGTGGCTATGGTGTTCATTATCTGCTCGCCATCTATCAGCCGGACTCACAACAACCAGTGCGGGAAGTGGAGGAGTTTCGCGCGATTTGCTCGTTTGACGAGATCATGCCAAAAACCAAGCTTGTCAAAATCCAAAACGAATAACACCAACGAGCAATAATGCGTGTTGACTTCAACGTTGACTCAGACGGTATCATCCCATTGTCTTAGCACAACATCAGCCTGAACCGGGAAATAAATCTATGAAAACTGCAGACTTATACGACGACTACGGAGAACAGCTGCAAGTGGCTGCTCCCACATTCGTGAACTACGGGGGTCGACGCGCCTTTTCTGGTCGAATCGCGACATTGAAGTTGTTTGAAGACAATACATTGCTCCGGGAAACACTTAACCAACCCGGTGCCGGCAAGGTGTTGGTGGTAGATGGGGGTGGTTCATTACGCTGCGCTTTGCTCGGTGATCAGATGGCACAACTGGCGGTAGATAACGGTTGGCCAGGCATTATCATCAATGGCTGCATCCGGGATGCAGACATGATTAGAACCATGGATATCGGTGTCAAAGCGCTAAACACCAATCCCGCCAAAAGCGTTAAACGGGGCGAGGGACAACGGGATATAGTGATTAACTTTGCTGGGGTAAGTTTCACACCCGGAGCCTATGTGTATGCGGACACCGATGGTATTGTCGTGTCCGAACGGAGTTTGAACGAGCCGGAGCCAGAGACATGATTGTGATCGAAGATCTAAAAGATGTTTTGAAAGTACATGTCTACGCAGAGTTCACATTGGACGATTTTCGTGAATTCGAAGACGCGGTGACAAATGAGCTCCGCGAATACGAGCATGTCAATGTGTTGTTCGATCTGACGAATATGGAGCGTTTCAGTATGGACATGGCCATGGAGGAGCTTAAATTCAACAAGCAGCATGCCCGTGATTATGAACGTATTGCTGTTGTCACCGACAACCAGTGGCACGCCTGGGTCGGCTGGCTTGCCGGCGCCTTTGTGGACGCCGAGGTGCAACAATTCGAAGACCTGGAGAGCGCCGGCGCTTGGTTGGAAACCGGCTGAGCCGATACGCCAATCTTGGCATCGTCACCGGCATATCTGACTTGTTTGACGATGAGCATGACGCCAATTGACTGCTACCAAGTCGACCTGTGCAAGCAAGATTTTCAACACGATCCAGCGCAGGAACAAACGGTATTGCACTTGCAGCAGCTGTATGAAGACTTAACCACACGCCCCGTTGTCAAGCGCAGTTTGGTGTCGTGGATTACACACAGGATTACCAATAAGCAGCCGGTTAAGCCGGTGCGCGGCCTGTATTTATGGGGTGATGTCGGCCGCGGCAAGACCTATCTCATGGACATGTTCTTTGATTGCCTGCCGTTTACCGAGAAAAAGCGTACACACTTTCACCGTTTTATGAAAAAGACCCACGAACAACTGAAGACCCTGCGCGATCAGACAGACCCCCTGACTATTGTCGCGCAACGATTCGCGGATTCGACCAGGGTGCTGTGCTTCGATGAATTCATCGTCAAAGACATCGGTGATGCAATGATTCTGGGCGGGCTGCTGAAACATCTGCTGTCGCGCAATATAGTGCTGGTAGCCACCTCCAATATCCCTCCCGACGAGCTGTACAAGGACGGTCTGCAACGCGATCGGTTCCAGCCCGTGATTGACCTGATAAAGGATCACACAAAGATCGTGCCAGTCACGGGCAATGTCGATTACAGGTTGCGTTTCTTGGATCGTGCGAACACTTACTTCAGCCCCGCAGACGGCGCCGCTGAAGCCGGCCTGTTACACAATTTCGAGCATATTGCGCCGGAATCGGGTAGCAACGGAGTGACGCTAGAAATCGAGGGGCGTGAGATAGAAGCTGTTCTCCATGCCGGCGATGTGGTGTGGTTCGATTTTGAAGCATTGTGTGCCGGTCCACGGTCGCAAAACGACTACCTTGAAATCGCGAGGTGTTTCCATACCGTGTTCGTATCCAATATTCCCCGGCTGGACGCCGAATCCGATGATACTGCACGTCGTCTGATTAATTTGGTAGATATCCTGTACGATCACAACGTAAAGCTGCTGGTCTCCGCTGCAGCCGTGCCGGGTGAGCTATATATCGGGACACGGATGCGGGATGAATTCGCACGTACCGCAAGCCGGCTCACGGAAATGCAAACCCACGCATACCTTGCCAAGACACACATCGCTTAGCGACGGCAACGTCAGAAACTTTGGAGAGTCACGGGATTGTGAATGACATACCGGTTAATCGCACTGTGGATGTTGCCATTATCGGCGCCGGGACCGCGGGTCTGGGAGCGATGTCCCAGGTCCGCCGAGCCACCGACAACTTTGTTTTAATTAACGGCGGCGAGTTGGGCACGACCTGCGCCCGGGTGGGATGTATGCCTTCCAAGGCGATCATTCAGGTCGCCGAGGATTTTCACCGCCGACATATATTTGACCGCTTTGGCATCGGCGGGGATCAACAGCTGTCATTAGACATACCGGAGGCGATGGAGCACACGCGGGATTTGCGCGACATCTTTGTCGACCGTGTGCTGGCAGGCACCACCGATAACCTAAAAGATAAATTCATTGATGGTTACGCGCGTTTTGTTGAACCCGATGTGCTCGAAGTGGAGAGCCAACGGATTCGCGCCGCTAACATCGTCATCGCCACCGGTTCCAGTCCCGTCGTGCCCAACGCATGGCACGTGTTCGCGGACCGGGTGTTGACCACCGATAATTTTTTCGAACAAGACGACTTGCCCGAGTCCGTCGCCGTGGCGGGCCTCGGGGCAATCGGTCTCGAACTCGGCCAGGCCTTGAGCCGTATGGGCGTGGCGGTAACGGGTATTGATATGCTGGAGACCATCGGCGGCATCACCGATCCGGTGGTGAGCCAGACGGCGTTGACACTGATCGGCAAGGAATTCCCCCTATGGCTCGGCCACCCGATGGCGGTGCGCGACGATGGGGACAAGTTACTGGTCACCAGCGGAGATCGAAGCATTCGCGTCGACAAGATTCTCGCTTGCCTGGGACGGCGCCCAAATCTGGAACGGCTGGGTTTGGCCCGCATAGGCATCGACACCGATGCGCGGGGTATGCCGCAACACAACCCCCACACGATGCAGATTCACAATCTGCCGATATTCATTGCCGGAGACGTCAATGCCGAACGCCAGATTCTGCACGAGGCCGCTGACGAAGGCCGAATCGCGGGAAGCAACGCGGTGGCCGCCGAGGTCGTCGGCTACCGACGCCGAACCCCATTGGCGATCACTTTCACCGATCCCAACATTGCGCAGGTCGGGTTGCGCTTCTCTGAACTCGACCAGGAACAGGTGGTGATCGGCGAGATCCGTTTTGGTCCTGTGGGCCGCGCGCTACTGATGGGTAAAAATAAAGGGGTGCTGCGTGTCTATGGTCATCGTCAGCACGGACAGTTGCTGGGCGCCTCGATGATCGCACCGAGAGGCGAACACTTGGCCCATCTACTGGCATGGTCCATTCAACAGGATCAAAGCGTATTCGATTTGCTCAAGATGCCGTTCTACCACCCCGCCATCGAGGAAGGACTACAAGCGGCGCTGCGGGATTTAAGAAAGCAGGTGGTGGAACAATCCGGGGACGTCCTGGAACTTGCCCGGGTGGACGGGTAACCACGCCCACTTTGGTTAGCCCGTATATTGCGCCAAGGTGCAATATACGGGTTAGGGCGTTGTGTAATTGTGGGGCCCGGTTTTCCACTCGGTGTTAGTCGCGGGCACCAAGGTTTGAAAGAATTTTGTGTCCCGGTAAGCAAGAAAGGTCAAGTACAGCATCACCGCCAATAATAATACCGTGTAGATCGTTCCGATGCGCTTCAGCTTTCTACTCGGTAACGGCTGATACACACCCAGTTCGCGCGGGTCGAGTGCGCCTCGGTCGTGTAGATCGATTACCTTGCGTGTATACCGCCGCACCCATAACGGTATCTGCTGGTTGAACATGTAGTTCGCGAAATGAGCTTCCGACACATGCGGCTTGGGTAGATGACCGAACCACTCCTTGTAGGCCAACTTGAACACATCAAATTCCTTGATCTCGAGCAGCGCCGAAGTTTGCAGCAGATCCCACAGGTCCGGATCGATGTCCTCGTCAAAATATTGGCGGCGATCGTAGTTAAGACGCTGCAACCATTGCTGCAATTTTAAGATATTCGCTCTCATACCCAACACCGATATGCGTAGGCCGACGCCCAAGAAACGGCAGATTCAGCACTGTGCAATCCTAGCAAAGACGTCTATCTGCATGCTTGACGCGTCTTCGCGATTTGCCATACCCGTGGGAAATTGTCGGACACAAGTTGCCAATAAGCAAGGCATACTCAAGCTACACGGGCGGCCGCGGGTGAACATATTTTTACTTACCGTGGTTTCCTTGTATCGTTACCGTGGTTATGGTCCCGCAACCCTCCAAGCGCAACACCGTGCACGGCTTAGCCGCTCCTATTTTAATCTTGTTTGACTGGCACGCGACCCTGGCGGACACCATGGAGGCGATGTACGCGGCGATGGATGACATGTTAGCCGAACTCGATGCTCTCGAATTGCGTGCACGCCTCACGCCGCCGGACAAGAGCAAAACCGAAGACGATCGCAGATTGGTCGCCTACGTCAACGAACACCGACGACTGCATCCGAAACTCAAGTCAGAAAAAAAGGTCTCCCGCACCGATCTTTTAGAAGTGTTGTTCGGGCCAGACGAGGACGCCAAACGCCTCGCCCACCAAGCGTTTAATCGGCACTATCGTAACCACTATGGCGATGTCGTGCCGTTTGAGCCCGATATTCGCGAAGTGATCGAAAAGCTCAACGCGCTGGGTGTAAAGGTCGGCATCTTGACCAATCGCGTGCATGAGTTCTTGGCTCACGAGTTGGAACAGATCGACGCCGGCGGTTGGACCGGGCTGTTCGAGATCATCGTCGCCGGTGACGACACCGAGCGGCTGAAACCATGGCCGGACCCGGTGCTCAAGGCGTTGCAAATGGCCGATCTGCGGCCTGATGCCGACATCTGGTACGTCGGTGACAGCACCACGGACACCATGTCCGCAAAAGCCGCAGGGATCACCAATGTGTTTTACAACGGCGCCAAGTGGGAACCGCATTGGATTACCAAGATTTTTCCGGATACGCCGGATCATCCCCATCGGCCGGACCACGTGGTCAATGACTTCGATGAGCTGTTGACGCTGGTCAGCCAATGCTGGGATCAACACAACAAGCGCGACATAGAAAAGCTCGCAGCACCCACCGTTGTCTTGTTTGATTGGCACGCCACCCTCGTCGACACCCTGGATGCGATGTACCACGCCGTGGACGACATGCTGATTCAGCTCGAGCCTCTGGGGCTGGTGGAACGCCTGATCGATCCGAAGCAAAGCAGGAATGTGGATGACCAAAAACTGGTGGAGTACGTGAGGGAAAACTACGCACTACATCCCAAGATCAAGGCCGCGCGTAAGATTTCGCGTACCGACATTTTTGAAATATTGTTCGGCGATGATTATGAGGCGAAGCAGACTGCTCACGAGGCATTCAACATCTGCTACCGTCTTCATTATGGTGCAATCGAACCGCTTGAAGACGAGATCCCCAGGATGCTCCGGCGATTACGGGCGCTCGGCATTAAGACCGGCGTGTTGAGCAATCGTGACCGTGAGTTTCTGGAACACGAACTCGGGGCGGTGGACGGCGTCGGCTGGATCGATCTGTTTGACACCATCGTTGCCGGTGATGATCCGCGGCGGCGCAAACCGGAACCCGACCCGATTTTCAAGGCGCTGGATAATCTCGATGTCGCCACCGGCCCACATTGCTGGTATGTGGGCGACAGCACCACCGATACTAGTGCCGCTAAAAACGCGGGCGCCACGAGCATTTTTTACAACGGCGCCAAGTGGGACAAAGCATGGTTGGCGAAGATCTTTCCCGGCACCCGCCGCCATCCGCATAAGCCTGACCTGGTGGTCAATAACTTCCGCCAATTCTTACAAGTCGTGGAGCGGCTGAAACGGCGCACCAGCCCGGCGGTGGAATCTGTCACCAGGCGGTGAACTTCGCAGTGACGCGCGTGTCGTTATTATCGTGGCTGCCATCGTTAGAGATCTTGCTGGATCCGCCCATCCGCTGACCATCGTGTGTCTGCTTGCTGTGCTCACCGGCGCCGCCTACCCGGTATGCGCACAACAAAACTCAACCATAATCGACGTGGGCGATAGCCGCCTGTATGTGGTCATCGAAAATTCGAAGTTCCGTTTATCGCAGCGAGACATCATTGATTGGATACGGCGCAGTGCCGATGTCGTGGCTAATTATTATGCACGATTCCCAACCAAACAGGCCTATATCGGGGTGCGCGCGGCTGCGGGTGCCGGCGTTAAGCGCGGACGCGCCCTAAGAGATGGTCCCACAGTGAACGTCACTATGGGCGTCGAATCCACGGCAAACGATTTGCAGACGGACTGGATATTGATTCACGAATTGATCCATTTGGCATTCCCCAGGGTACCGGACCGTCATCATTGGATCGAGGAAGGGCTTGCTGTGTACGTGGAATCCATTGCGCGCGCGAATGCGGGCACATTGACCCCGGAGGAGGTGTGGCGCGGATTCGTGCTAGGTATGCCCCACGGGTTGCCGCGCGCTGACGACCGCGGCCTGGATTTCACCCCCACCTGGGGACGTACCTATTGGGGTGGTGCGCTGTTCTGCCTTTTGGCCGACATCGATATCCGCAAGGCAAGTGGTGGTAAAATGACCCTGCGCGATGCGCTGCGTGGAATTGTGGATGCTGGGTTTGATATGACCGACCAGGTCGACTCGCTGTCGACCGTGCTCACGGTCGCCGACGCAGCCACCGGAACCCTCACGCTGACCGCGCTGTATGACCGTATGAAGGACTCCCCCGAGGCGCCCGACCTGTCCGCCCTGTGGGATCAACTTGGTATCGACACGCAATACCAGAAAATACAATTCAATGAACGCGCACCCCTCGCGGCGCTCCGCGCCGCGATCACCGCCGGAGACCATCCCCGAGCCGCCGAACGGCATTACAAGGATTTCACATATTGAACTCAAGCGGTGAGTCGGTATCTAATGGCATAATGAACACGGCGGAAAAACCGACCATGAAACGACGCACCTTCTTGTTAGGCGCACTGGGCCTTGGCGCAGGGGCACTGGCAACCGCTCGCATTCTCAGCGCCGGAACTACAGATCAGGGCCGCAAAGGTATCGAAAAGATCTATAAGACCGACGCCGAGTGGAAGCAACAACTGACGCCCAGCCAGTATCGTGTACTGCGCGAAGAGGGCACTGAACGGCCGTTTACCAGTCCCCTGGATAAGGAATATGGTAAAGGCGTATACGTTTGCGCGGGTTGTGGGTTGGAGTTGTTTCTATCGGACACCAAGTACGACAGCGGCACCGGCTGGCCGAGTTTTTTTGCCCCCATCGAGGGCCACTTGGAAACCAAGACTGATTTCAAAATCATCTACCCGCGTACCGAGTACCACTGTGCGCGTTGTGACGGCCATCAAGGACATGTATTCAAGGATGGACCGCCGCCCACCGGTAAGCGTTGGTGCAATAACGGCGTGGCGCTGCGATTTATCCCGCAGCAGTCCAACTCATAGTTGGCGAAGCGATTATTGGGCGTAGCTAGGCACGCGTTGCATCAATTTGCGGACGACGTGTGTACGCCGGTACCTGGGTAGATCTGATCAACGCATTGGAAGAAGCCCGGGCAGCAGGTCGTCTTGCGCGCTGCGCGATACGATCCTAACCCGTATATTGCACCAGGGCGGCGCTTGTCCCCGCACAGCAGGGGAACAGCAGGGAGCTACGCGCAGGACAAGTCCCTCCGCCATCATCCGCGATCCGTGGTGCAATATATACGCTAGTTTTGGGAAGTAGGTTACATCGTCATGAATTTGTTTACGGCACCTAACAAATTGGAAAATCTTTGGTGACCGCCGACGTCAGCGCAAACAACAATGTAGCCACCAACCGCAGGCGCGTGTTGTCCTTGATCGGTTGCATAGTTGCGTCGGTGTTCGCCACCCTCTGCGGGGCAGACACAACACGCGCGGCAGTCGACAACGAAGAGTTGGCTGCTCGTATTGACAACATGAAGCATTCTCCCACCGGACCCTTCGCGGACCTGCGCTGGTTCTGCTTTGACCAGACCGTGCTCCCTCCCGGGGCGGGATCGTGCTCCCGCCACAAAGGGGGTGTGCAGCGTGGGGCGTGGAGCGTGGACACCCAGCGTATCCGCGACCAGGGGTTCCGTATCGCCAACGTTTTCGACGGCATGGACGTGGCGGCATTATTGCGTTCGCCGGAACTTGCGGACGCTATCAAACAGTTCGTGCTGGAGCAGTATCTCATCACCGCCGACGACGGGTGGATCTACCGGCGTGCGCGTTATCACCGCGGTATTCTCCATGCCGAGGGCGAGGCCGAAGCGGTGCGCCGACTACTGGAGGGTCTTCTGGCACGGCCCGCATGGCAACAGCGCCGCTTTTTGGTGCTGCGTGAAGCGGTTCGATGGCTGCCACACCTTCGCGAGACACGAGTGGTGACCAAAACGCGGCGGCTTGCGAGCAACATCGCAAGCGCCGACGCCGAGTTTGCGCCGCTGCGAAACAAGATTCACGTCAGACCGGGGCCGGAGGATGCCCAGTCGGTGCGGGACTATGCGCACAGGATGGCGCCGGGTAAGAGCCGCGACCACTACCTTCGCCTCGCGGTGTTGCTCGATCGCGTACATAACCCGCCGGCCGCCGCATCG
The DNA here is from genome assembly GCA_945787105.1 of uncultured Gammaproteobacteria bacterium. Taxonomy (GTDB): domain Bacteria; phylum Pseudomonadota; class Gammaproteobacteria; order Arenicellales; family JAANXG01; genus CALZGZ01. The sequence goes on along the minus strand of CALZGZ010000014.1, from coordinate 2,577 downwards.
TTGCTCGCGGACCTGGCAAGCGCGGTCCCGGCATCCGCTTACATACAGAGCCTCGCGCAGAACGCGCGGCAGGACACCGATACAGACGGCCCGTTGCAGCGGCTTTCCGCGGATTCCCGCGTACTCGCCGAATTGCGGGAGCAAGTCTTCGCGGTAACGGTGCCGTCGCTGGCCCTCGAGCTCCTCGATATTGGCACCGTTGTGGAGCGGGACATCTTCGCCACTACCGCGTTGTTGCGCGCAAACATCGCAGCCGCGAGCCGCCGCACCCGTCTCGATTGGCTCGGACATACGGCGCGAGCGCTGTACGGAACCGGCCTCATCTCCGCACGGCAAAGGCGCGCCGTAGAGGAAAGCCTTGCCGTGCTCCGCACTGCTTCGGTGTCTTTGTATACTTATCGCGCCGAAGTAAGCTATCTGTCACGCGTGCCGCAATGGGCCCAACGTTCGCTGCAATTTCACTTCGGCGAACCGGTGGAGCATTTCGCCAGGCTGGAACCGCTGGTACGCATGTATTTCGACGACCGACTGCGCGGGTCGCCGCTGTTGTTCTACACGGAAGTGATCGACACCCTGATCGCCGACGCGAATCGCCTTGCGGGTATCCGCCATGAAATTTTCGGCACCCCAGTCAACACCGGTCTTCGTGCCCTAAATCCGGGGATCGCGCGCGGTACGCTGCGCGCCAGTGTCGACGAGCAGATAGATCCGGAAGGTCTGTATATCCTGCCGGCTACGACGTTCGATTTACCGCGGGTCGGCGGCATTCTCACCGCCGGAGAGGGGAACGCGCTCTCCCACGTGCAACTCCTGGCGCGCAATCTTGGTATTCCGAACGTGGCCGTGGACGCCCGCTTGCTGCCGTTGCTGGAGTCGTACGCAGGACGGCGTGCGGTGTTGGCGGCAAGCGCCGGGGGGACCGTGCGCATATTCGAGGACGGTCCGCGCTGGGACCATGTGTTCAGCGGCGCGCGCGCGCCGACGCACCCCGGAATCCAGGTGAACCTAAAAAAACTCGATCTCAAGACCCAGCGCCTGTTGACGCTGGACGGGATCCGAGCCGTGGACTCGGGGCGCGTGGTGGGCCCCAAAGCGGCTCACCTAGCCGAACTCAAGCGCCGCTTTCCCGGCACCGTGGCACAAGCCCTGTTAATTCCTTTCGGGGTGTTCCGCGATCAGCTCGATCGCGAGGTGTGGCCGCATGGCCCGACGATGTTCGCATGGATGCAGTCGCAGTATCAAACGCTTGCGCGCATGCGCGCGGACCCGCAACAGCAGCGTGCGGCCACGGCACAGTTTCTATCCAAGGTGCGGAACTGGATCCTCGAGCTGGATCTCGGCGAGGCGTTTCTCGAGGAACTGCGCGCAGCGATGCGGAGGACGTTCGGGGCCGACGGCAGTTATGGTGTTTTCGTCCGCAGCGATACCAATGTGGAGGATCTGCCCGGGTTCAACGGCGCCGGCTTGAACCTCACCGTGCCTCATGTCGTCGGATTCGAAAATGTCGTGGACGCGATCGTTCACGTCTGGGCCTCCCCGTTTCGCGAGCGCGCGTATTCCTGGCGGCAGGGGCACATGCAAACACCGGAACATGTCTATCCGTCGGTAGTGTTGATGCGCAGCGTGCCGGTGGAAAAATCGGGAGTGTTGGTCACCAGTGATATTGATACGGGAAGTTCGGACACGCTATCGGTGGCCGTGAACGAAGGCATTGGCGGCGCGGTGGCCGGGCAAGCCGCTGAGGAGCTGAGAATCGACATGCCCTCTGGACGCATACGCTTGCTGGCGCAGGCCACCGCGCCGCGCAAGCGTGTGCTGCGTGTGGACGGGGGGTTGGATAAGATCCCGGCGAGCGGCAGCGACGCGGTTCTCGACGAAGGCGAGATCCGTCGCCTGCTCGAGTTCGCGCTTGGACTGCCCAAGAACTACCCGGAACTGGGGGATGATGCGGGGAACCCGGTGCCGGCGGACGTAGAATTTGGCTTCCGCCAGGGAGAGCTCGTGCTGTTTCAGATACGGCCCTACCTGGAGGACCCACGCGCCAAACGCAATCGCTTCCTCATGATGCTTGATGAATCGGAGAATGAAATGAGAGGCGGCGGCGTGAATCTTCTTGAATCACCGGGGCGAGAAATCTGACCTGCATCTGGAGTGAATCCCGGGTCAGTATTCGGTGCAAAAAAAATTTGACCATCCCTAAGAAGGGCGACTATCTGTTAGATCCAATAGCCCATATTTTGCCCAAGACCGGAAGCATTGTGAAAGACAGCACTAACCCGAATATTGCACCAAGGCGCCCCGCGACTATTCATGGTACCCAGCCAAGAGCTCCGCAGTGTCACTTCGATGAAATGGCAACATATGAGTCTCGAGGTTATTTGGGGAGAATAGTCGCGGGGCTATCGTGGCCCTGGCTCGATCTCGAACGCCTGCACTGGCGCTTCACTCAACCCATAGCTAGCTATGCGTTTCGCTCCAGCGCGGTGCTCGTCCTCGCACAGCAGAGGGCTTGTCCCCGCACAGCAGGGGGTTCAGTCGCCCGATCCTTCGACTGTGCTCAGAACAGGTCTCTTCGCC
>CALZGZ010000013.1 GCA_945787105.1 uncultured Gammaproteobacteria bacterium | reverse complement strand
GCGGGCTAGGGGATGATCTGGGAGATGGTCACCGAAACCGGCTTGTCATCCCCGGTTTTTACCGGCGCGACCTGTCCTTGCAGATCTCCACTTTGTGGATTCGCGGTACCGGATTTGGAAATTCGCGCGCCTACCATGACCTCAGCGAACTTGGACAGCGTCATCGCTGGCATTATCGCCGAGCTATCATCGAGGGTCACGGTGACCGGCAGGTCGGCGACTTGTCTTTTGACCACTGCCAAGGGCATCGGTGGTCCGTTGAGGGCACGCGCGAAGATAAACACCGCATCCGTAGGGGCGACGTTTTGCAGCAAAGAGTCGTTCACGGATACCTGCACGGTGATAGATGGTGCGGTACCGGATGCCGGGGCAGCTGCGGCCATGGCATCTGGCGACTCCACCGGTGCGGACGGGGTCTGTTCCGCGGCAGGCTGCGCTTGGCTCGCGGTTGCCGATGCGATGGGTGCGGATGCGGTTGCGGGTTGATCGTCCAAGCGCTGCACCGCGTCTGCCATTAGTTGCCGCAATTCTGCCAACAAATTAGGCTTATTGGTCAACGCCGGCTCCAACTTACGCCAGTGCGTAAGTGCGGCGTGTAGATCGTTTTGCTGACGCGCGGCCATGCCCGCCATCCACAAGCCCTGAGTATTGTTGGGGTCGATGGTCAAGGCCTGCTTGACGAGTTGTGCCGGTTTGCCGGTCAGGCGTCCGCCACCTGCCATTGCCAAGGCATCAGCGTACCGCACCAACACATTAGGATCGTCGCCCACCAGTTTGCGCAGATTTTCCAGCGCTGCTGCCGCGTCGGAATAGCGTTTCATGGACATGTAAGAACTCCCCAGCATTGACCATCCTTGAGCATCATTGGGGTTGGCCTGGAGACGGGTGGCCAAATTTGCCACCATCTTTTCCATCGACTCGGGATGTCGGTCGTCCGCCCCGGCGCTGGATGCTTGGATTTCGACGCCGCCTATGGTTGTTGGTTTTCCGAGACCGAGATAAAGCGATCCGGCAAGCACCGGAATTCCGAAACCGACCACCATCACCGCCCAGCGTCCCGCGCCCGTGGTTGCGCCAGACATCTCGCGTTGCTCGGTGGCAAGATCGTCCGCCAGCCCACGCTCGATGTCTTCGCGCTCCTGTGCGTATTCTGGTTGGGAAATATCACCCCGCTCTTGCTGGAGCTTGAGTTCCTCCAGCCGCTCGCGGGCGATAGCAAGGTTCTGCGCGCTACGATTAGTACTTTCGCGTACGCCGCGGCCAAACAGGGCAGGTAACACCATAGCCAACGCCGCTAATAACAGCGCGGCGGCGACGAGAAAGAAAACAACGACTTTCATGGTAAGGTGATGCGGTTAGTCGTCCCGGTCCAGGAGACGGCGGACCTGGGCGCGCTCGACGTCACTCAAGGCCTCTTGTTGCGCTCGATTACGCCGCCGGATGACGATGACTAATCCCAATATTCCCAGTCCTAATAAAACAAATGGACCGATCCAAAGCGGCAACGTGGTGGATTTGAACGGCGGACGGTACAGCACGAAGTCGCCGTAGCGGGCGACCATATACTCTATGATTTCAGTGTCGCTGGCGCCATTCGTAAGCATCTGATAGGTCTGTTCGCGCAAATCCTTTGCCAGATCGGCATTGGAGTCCGCCAGGTTCTGGTTTTGACATACCAGGCAGCGCAGCTCGTTGATCAATACCTTATAGCGATCTTCTTGTGCCGGGTTAGCGAAGGTCCGCGTCTCAATGACCGCTTGCGCAGACAACGAGACGAACAGCAGTGACCAGATAATCAAGAGATATCTCACGCCCTTTCTTGCCTCAAGGTCTTTACCAATGGAATGATGGTAGTGTGCAGCTCTTCGGCAGTGATCGGGCCGATATGTTTGTAGCGCACGATTCCTTGTTGGTCAATTACAAAAGTTTCAGGCACGCCATAGACCCCCCAATCTATGCCGGCCTTGCCGTTGGCATCGACGGCGGAAGATTGATACGGATCGCCCAGCTGCTGTAGCCATCGTTTGGCGTTGTCGGGATGGTCCTTATAGTTCAGTCCGATGATGGGAGCGATGTCCTCGCGGGCCAGGTCCTTCAGCACTTCGTGCTCTGCGCGACATGCGACACACCACGATGCCCACACGTTCAGCAGCCAAACTCGGCCGGCGAGGTCCTGGGGGCTCAGATTGACGTTAACGTCGTGCAGCGAGGGCAATGAGAAGTCGGGTGCCGGTTTGTCGATGAACGGCGACGGGACCTTGCGCGGATCCAGCGTTAGACCAATGCCGAGAAACACGACGAGTACCGCGAAAACGACTATCGGTATAATAAAACGTGTCTTCGCGCCCATCGCCTTCTATGCTGCGCCAACCGTGACTCCGTCGATTTCCTTCGCGTCCGCGGTCCGCTTTGCCAGCGTCCGGTAGCGTCGATCGGTTGCGGCCAAACCGCCACCGACGGCCATGAATATGGCACCCAGCCAGATCCAGCGTATGAATGACTTATAGTAGATCCTTACAGTCCACGCATTCGCGCCGACGGGTTCGCCGAGCGACACATACAAATCCCGGGTCAGGCCCGGATCAATGGCGGCTTCGGTCATTGGGCTGGTGTTCACCAGGTAAACCCGTTTTTCAGGGTTGAGTTTGGTGACACGATTCTCTCCCCGGTACACGGTGAACAGTCCCTGCTGCGCGGTATAGTTGGGTCCTGGTATCTGGGTCACGCCGTCGAAGCGAAACGTGTATGCGGCGATGTCGTGTTTATCGCCAGGCGCCATGCTGATGTCTGTCTCTACCGAGTAGATGTTGGTGATCGTTATGCCAACTGTGAAGATGGCGATGCCAAGATGCGCCACCGTCATGCCCCAAAAGCCCCGCGGTACGGCGGCCAGCGCCGCCACGGGATGCTTCTTGTTGGCTACCCGCTCATAGACGCCTTGTAGTGTGGTGGCGATTACCCAGGTTGCGAGCGTCAGTCCCGCCGCTGCGGTCCACGAGTATCCGCCTTGGGCCAGCAGGGGTAATAACAGACCGATTACGATGCTGGCTGCCAAGGCCAAGTGGGTGCGCCGTAATAGCGTTCCCAGATTGTCCTTTTTCCAGCGTGCCATGGCTCCGAGTCCCGCCATTGCTGCCAGGGGCACCGTCAAAGGAATAAATACCGAATTGAAGTATGGGGGTCCAACAGAAATCTTACCCAGCCCCATGGCATCCAACACCAGCGGATACAGGGTCCCCAACAACACCGTGGCACATACCACGACGAGCAAAACGTTGTTGAGCAACAGGCCGGATTCGCGGGACACCAGAGCGAAACCGACGCGGCTGCGAATCTGCGGCGCCCGCCATGCATACAGCGCCAGTGAGCCACCGATGACGACGGCGAGAAACGCCAATATAAATACCCCGCGGGTGGGATCGGTGGCGAATGCATGCACCGACGTGAGTACACCGGAGCGGACCAGAAAGGTCCCCATCAGGCTCAACGAGAATGCGAACACCGCGAGCAGTACGGTCCAGGCCTTGAATGCCCCGCGTTTTTCGGTGGCCGCGAGGGAATGTATCAACGCGGTGCCTACGAGCCACGGCATGAACGACGCGTTTTCCACCGGGTCCCAGAACCACCAGCCGCCCCAACCCAATTCGTAATATGCCCACCAGCTGCCGAGCGCAATGCCGATGGTTAGAAACGACCAAGCCACGTTGGTCCATGGCCGTGACCAACGCGCCCACGCCGCATCCAGCCGTCCGCTCAACATCGCCGCGACCGCGAACGCGAATGCCACGGAAAATCCGACATAACCCATGTACAACATAGGTGGATGAATCGCCATCCCGAAATCCTGCAGCAGCGGATTTAGATCTCGCCCATTCAGTGCCGCAGGCAACAGCCGGTCGAACGGGTTCGAAGTCAACAAGGCAAACAGCAGAAAGCCGATACTGACCATGCCCATCACGCTCACCACCCGCGCCACCATGTCTTCGGGGACGCGGCGGCTGAATACGGTTACGGCGCCGCTCCAAGCTGCCAGGATAAGTATCCACAACAATATCGACCCTTCGTGACCGCCCCAGACAGCGGAGATTTTATATACCAAGGGGAGCGCCGAGTTGGAGTTCTGGGCCACGTAAGCGACCGAGAAATCGTCGACGACGAACGCATATGTCAAACAGGCGTAGGC
>CALZGZ010000012.1 GCA_945787105.1 uncultured Gammaproteobacteria bacterium | reverse complement strand
ACCCCTGGGAATATCTCAGGCCGGACCTACATTACCGCTATCGACATCTAACGCACCCGGCGGGGCCGCTTTCCCGATCCAGGAAGGGCTCATGTCCCAGGTAGGGGAAGGGTGGACGTTCATGTTAACGGGACATTCCGAGAACCCGGGAGGGACGTTCGAACCACCGTATCAGACGCTTCAGCCGTTGGGTCCGAACGCCGGTTCCCCGGTGACTCCGATTCTCGTCGCCAGCGGTTTGTCTCTGGGTAATCCGGCTGTGGCATCAAATCAATCGACCGCGACGCTTTTCATCGAGTCGCCGCTGACGCACACGGGTTTCGAGATGGAGCTGAATAACCGTATAACGTGGATGGCCCGACATAATATTCAAAGCGCGGAAATCCGGCTGAATCCGCCCAACCTGGGCCCACTTGAAGTACACGTATCGGTATCCAAGGGAGAGACGCATGTGCTGTTCACCTCCCCTCATGCCGCCGTGCGCGAGGCATTGGAGGCAGCCATTCCCCGCTTGCGCGAAGGATTCAGTGATCAGGGACTGGTATTGGGCGAAGCGGACGTCGCAGATCACTCAGCGCAGGATCGCGACGCGAACGGGCATCAGTCGCCCGCGATGGAGCGAGGGTCCGAGCATGCACCTACCGCCGCTGAGTCCCCGCCGGGTGACGCACTGGCGAGTGTCATAGATACCAACGGCCTGCTGGACGTGTACGTGTAACAGATTGCGGGGTCGGAGTGTGCGCCGCCGACTAGCTGTTTGTTCTAGATTAAAGGCCCAGGATACCCGCGTCCTACGCGAAATCCGCACGGGTATCCCGCAACAGGTGTTACTCGGATAGTACCGCAACCGGCGTCGGTTTTTTGTCGCCCGCGGCGTCGGTTTTACCGTCAATACCCCGACTGACAAAAACGGATCTGCTGTAAGCTCTTGTTCTCGATATGGATTCTAAAGTCCCTGTTGGCTGGCATGGCTCTTGCTAGTACGAACTGAAGAAGGTGTTAACGAATGCGGTCAGTACAACCTGAGGCAACCTTAGATGGCCAATGAAGAAATCGAACTCGCTGATGACGAAAGCAGCGAGGCTTCGGCACTGAAAGTCGGCGCTCCCGTGGCGAAGATCGCGATAATCGCGGTCGCCGGGATTCTTGTACTCAGCGGATCGGTGGGTGCGACGTTATATCTGACCAGCGGGCAAGGGCCCGCCGACACCGAGCAGGCCCAATCCAATCAAGCGGAGGCCGCTGATGCTGAACGAGAATCGCCCAATGGCGAGGCAATTTATCTGCCTCTTGATCCGCCAATCACAGTCTCCCTCGATAGTGACGCCTCCCGCAAATATCTGCAAGTTAGCCTGTCGGTGATGTCGCGCAGTGACGAAGTGATCGATGCTATACGAAAGCATCGTCCGGCGATTCGCAATAATCTGAACTTCTTGTTTTCGGGGCTCAAGTCCACGGATCTCGTCACCCGTGAGGGCAAAGAGCAAATCCGCGTGGCGGCGCGGGAGGAAATCAGGAAGATATTGGAGGAAAACGGCGAGGCGTCGGATGTGGAAGCCCTGTACTTCACGAACCTCGTCATCGACTAGTGCGATGAGTAATCCGGATCTGCTGTCCAAAGACGAAGTCGACGCGCTGCTCGACAACTCCGGCGACACCGAGGACCGAAACCCCGGCGAGATTCGGGATTACGACCTCGCGAGCAACGATCGCATCGTTCGCGGCAGGCTTCCAACTCTGGATTTGATTAACGAGCGGTTTGCGCGAGAATTGGGGACCAGCGTGTTCAACCTCCTGCGGCAGACCGTCGAAGTCACGCCCGCCGGTGTAAAAGCGAGAAAATACGATGAATTTGTGAACAGTCTGCCGGTGCCGTGTAGCCTCAATCTTATTCAATTCGCACCGCTACCGGGCACCGCCCTGGTGACCTTCACGCCGGATCTTATTGCCAACCTGGTGGATCGCTTTTTCGGGGGGACTGGCAGCTCGGCGGGTAATCAGCAAGATCGCGAAATTACGCTGACCGAAATGGGGATCATGGATTTGTTGTTGCATGATCTCCTATCAGACATGCGAGAGGCCTGGTCGGTGTTGCTACCGGTTGAGATAGCAAAGATCGGCTCGGAGACCAATCCACGTTTTGCATCAATCGCGAATCCTCTGGATCTGGTCCTGGACTGCACCTTCCAGATCGAGGTGGAGCAGCAGACCGGGATACTGCACCTGACCTTTCCCTACGCGATGATGGAACCCATCCGCGAGCGCCTCGAAAACGGGACGCAGAGTGATCGCAAGGTGGAAGATGCAAGATGGCTGCACGCACTTCGCGAGGAAATCGCCAAAGCCAGGGTACGGCTGACCGTTGCCGTCGCCTCGACTGAGGTCGCGATTCACGAGCTTATGGAAATGAAGGCCGGTGACGTGATTGCTATCGATATGCCGGAAATGGTGACGGCATGTGCGGAAGGTGTTCCCCTGTTTCGAGGGATGTTCGGCGTGCACAACACGAAATACTCGATCAAATTGTGTGATCCGATTCAATTTTACTCCGATTCCATGCAACCGGAATCCGCTGCACAGGGTGGTGACGGATAGCCGTGTTATTGGACTGGATACAGCGAGGCATCCAATGACTAAAGACAACAATCAAGACGGCGACGAGACGACGGCAACTGCCGGAGACGACGGGCAGGATTCTCAAGCCTCCGATTCTGCCTCGGATGCCGATGGGCCACTATCAGGGAACGGCGAGACGGGTTTGGAGCCTGCGGAATTCGGTGCTCTCAACGAAACGTCCAGTGGACCCGATCCTGTGGGTTGGGACCTGCAGATGCTCCGCGACATACCGGTCACACTGTCGGTGGAGGTCGGACGGAGCGCAATCAGTATCAATAATCTGCTGCAGATGAGCCAGGGTTCCGTGGTCGAATTGGATCGCACCGCCGGCGAGGCGCTTGACGTGATGGTGAACGGTTGTCTGGTAGCTCACGGCGAGGTGGTGGTGGTGAACGACAAGTTCGGAATTCGACTGACGGACGTCGTCAGTCCCTCGGAGCGGGTCAAAAAGCTCAACTGACTCTCCCACATGAGAAATTCACGCTGCGATTTTGCTTTGCTTTGTTCAATTCCGGTGCGGGTTATGACACGTGTCGGTACCCCGGCGATTTTTCTGTACGGCCTTCCAAATAACGCATTACTGGCCGCGGGCAACAAACCGGGAATCCTCGCAGGCCAGGATGCGGCGTCTGGTATAGGCGCCAGCATCCAGACACAGGCGATTACCCAGGTAGGACTTGCGCTAATATTCACCGTCCTATTGATCGTATGCGGCGCGTGGTTGTTAAAGCGGATGGGGCAGTTTAATCGCTCCTCAGATGGCGCGATGAAGATTGCCGGCGTGCTCTCCGTCGGTTCCCGGGAACGCGTGGTGCTGGTTCAAGTGGGTGGCCACCACCAACTGCTTCTCGGAGTATCCCCCGGCCGGATAACCACGCTTCACGATTTTGAGGGAAACCTCGACATCAGGGCGCTGGATGACACGCGCGCCACCGTCTCGAGCCCCTTTGGCTCCATGGTGAAGACGCTACGCAAGGCCGCCGAAGGAGGCTCATCAAGGATTACCGCCAACCGTTCAGGTGACACAAATGAACGAGTCCAGTAAGCGCAGAGGGTCCAGCAAGTCCTACAGAATGGTCATCTGGCCGCACGTATTGGCGGTTGCCGTGCCCGCTGTGCTGGTAGCGGGGTCTGCTTGCGGCGCCGATTTCGGACTGCCCGCGCTGACGATGCGAACCGAAGCCGACGGCCAGCAGACCTATACCGTCAGCATCCAGATCCTGTTATTGATGACCGCGCTGACGTTACTTCCGGGGGCGCTGATGATCATGACCTCGTTTACCCGGATTGTCATTGTCCTGGCCATTTTACGGCAAGCGATGGGTCTCAACCAGACGCCATCGAATCAAGTACTGATAGGACTCGCGCTGTTTCTGACCATGTTCGTCATGACGCCAGTATTCGAGAAGCTCTACGACGATGCCATAAAACCCTACCTCAACGAAGAGGCGACCCAGAAACAGGCCTTGGACCGGGCCGGCAAGCCCATGCGGCAGTTCATGCTTGCACAGACACGGACCACGGATCTGAACCTGTTCGTTTCACTCAAGGGAGAAGATAAGGTGGCCGAGTTTGATCAGGTACCGTTTTCCGTATTGATACCAGCGTTCATTACCAGCGAGTTAAAAACAGCGTTTCAGATCGGGTTCCTGTTGTTTATTCCGTTTCTGATCATCGATCTCGTCGTGGCAAGTGTGTTGATGGCGATGGGTATGATGATGTTATCGCCGATGATGATCTCGCTTCCGTTCAAGATCATGTTGTTTGTGCTGGTAGATGGGTGGACGCTGACCATCGGTACCCTGGCATCGAGTTTTCTTGTCTAGACCCCGGGGTATGAGCTATGGGTCCTGAGGCAACCATCGATATCTTCCAGCAAACCATCGAGATAATCCTTGTAATGGTGTCCACGATTCTTCTGCCTGCCCTGGTCGTAGGCCTATTGGTAAGCATGTTCCAAGCTGCCACGCAGATCAACGAAATGACTTTGAGCTTCGTGCCCAAGCTGCTGGTCACCTTGCTCACAATTATGATCAGCGGGCCCTGGTTGCTGCGTATCGTTATGAACTATACCCAGCGGCTGTTCCATGACATCCCATATCTTCTCCAGTGACAGGGGTGCTAGCCCGCATATTGCATCGAGGCGACGCTAAAAAGAGCCAAAAAAATATGTTTACCATTGCAGATTTGACGAATGTGTGGTGTGACGTTTTCTACCCGGGCGTGGGCCTGATCCCTTCGCCGTCATCCGGGATCTTTGGTGCACTATGCGGGTTCGCATGAGACTATGAACCTCAGCCCGACCGACATTCATAACGTCGTTGGCATTTTTTTGTGGCCCTTCCTGCGTATTGGGGCCGCCGTGGGTGTGGCGCCGATATTCGGAGCCAGAACTGTCCCTGTGCGTGTGCGCCTGGCACTTGCGTTGACCCTCACCACCATCGTAGTCCCGTTGGTTCCATCGGTTCCGGCCGCGGAAATCCTTGGCGCTGACGGCCTGCTGATTGCCAGTCAACAGATACTGATTGGCTTGTCGATGGGGTTCGTGTTGCTGGTGGTGTTTGTGGCGTTCGTATTAGGCGGGCAGGTTGTCGCCATGCAGATGGGCCTGGGCTTTGCCTCGTTGGTGGATCCCCAAAACGGGGTGCAAACACCGATGGTGAGCCAATTCTATGTCCTGTTGGCGACGTTGATTTTTCTTGCGCTGGACGGACACCTGACCCTCATCCAAGTTCTGGTGGACAGTTTTCGCACCATGCCGATCGGCACCGCGGGCATTGGGACCGACGGCTTGTGGCAAGTGGTGATCTGGGGACGCGAAATATTCGCCGGCGCGGTCATGATTGCCCTGCCTTCCATCGTAACGCTGCTCCTCGTGAATCTCGCTTTCGGCGTGCTTACCCGGTCCGCGCCGCAACTCAACATCTTCGCGGTCGGCTTTCCGGTGATAATCGTCTCCGGTTACGTCGTGATCATGGCGACGTTGTGGACGTCGCTCCCGAGATTGACCGGATTCGTCGAACGGTCTCTGATGTTGTTGACGAACCTGATGATTGGGGGTTGACGGGATGCCGGCGGATCAAGGTCAAGACCGTACAGAACCGGCATCACCGAAAAAGCGTAAGGAGGCCACGGAAAAAGGTCAGGTACCCAGATCCCGGGAACTGACCACCGTCACGCTGTTGCTAACCGCGGCAGGTGGATTGCTGATGCTTGGCGAGGGCATCGTTGCCGGTGTGCAACAGGTGGCCCGCAACAGCATGACCATCAGCCGGCAGGACATATTCGACAATCAGGCACTGGTGAACAATCTGCAGAGCGCGCTGACGGTCATAGTGGACTCCCTGGCGCCGTTCTTCACCTTACTTGTTTTAGCGGCGATGTTTGCACCCCTGGCCCTCGGCGGTTGGTCCTTCAGCGCTAAAGTTCTGGCTCTGAATTGGTCGAAGCTGAACCCCATACAAGGGATGAAACGGGTGGTCTCCTGGCGTGGATTAATGGAGCTTGGCAAATCGCTGATCAAGTTTATCGTCGTCCTACTCGGCGCGGTATTTCTCCTGAAAAGCCTGTTCGACACCATCGTCAATCTCGGGCTGGAGCCGGTTATGTCCGCGATGGCGCACTTTGGAGAAATTCTGACATGGAGCTTTCTGATGCTCTGTCTGCCATTGCTGCTGGTGGTTGCAGCGGATGTCCCATTTCAGTTGTGGGACCATTCCCGGCGTCTGCGGATGACCCGTCAGGAGGTGAAAGACGAGCAGAAAGAAACCGACGGCGATCCGCAGGTGAAACGCCGGGTCCGCGAGCGGCAACGGGAAATTACGCGACACAGGATGATGGCTCAGGTCCCAACAGCGGATGTCATCATCACAAACCCGTCGCATTTTTCGGTGGCCCTCAAGTACGACTATTCGAGCATGCGGGCGCCGGTGCTGGTTGCCAAGGGCGTTGACTTGATTGCGTTGCAGATACGACGTGTTGCAACGGAGTCTGAAGTTCCGGTCGTTTCCTCACCGTTGTTGGCCAGGGCCTTGTACTACACCACCGATCTGGATCACGAGATACCCGTGGAACTGTATCGCGCAGTGGCGCAGGTGCTCGCGCATGTGTTTGAGTTGCGTAAAGCGGGCACGCACGCCGGAGACGAGCCCATTGAGATAGCCGATGTGGAAGTTCCGCAGGATTTGTTGAGGCGGCAACGAATCGGTGAGGGACCGGAAAACCATTGAGACAGGTTCACGAAGTTTGATCATCGGGCAGGAGAACTATGCAGCAAATAACGCTTCCGTTTGACACGCGAAAAATCAGTGCCATTGGCATTGGCACGCCTGTCCTGCTCGTCGTCATATTCGGAATGATGGTGGTGCCGCTTCCGCCGTTCCTGCTTGATGTATTTTTTACCTTTAACATTTCTCTGGCCCTGGTTGTCCTGTTGATGGTGGTGTACACCAGGCGGCCGTTGGAACTGTCCGTATTCCCCACCGTCCTGCTGATTACGACGTTGCTTCGACTGGCTCTCAATATCGCGTCCACCCGCGTCGTGTTGTTGCACGGCCATACTGGACCGGATGCCGCAGGAAAGGTTATCGAGTCGTTTGGACAGTTTGTCGTGGGCGGCAACTACACCGTGGGTCTGGTTGTATTCGCCATTTTGATCATTATCAACTTTGTGGTGGTCACCAAAGGTGCAGGGCGTATTTCCGAGGTCAGCGCACGATTCACGCTGGACGCGATGCCCGGCAAGCAGATGGCAATCGACGCCGACTTAAATTCAGGATTGATCACCCAGGAAGAGGCGCGGGTGCGGCGCACGGAAATAAGTGAAGAGGCGGATTTTTATGGTTCCATGGACGGTGCCAGTAAGTTTGTACGTGGCGACGCAATCGCGGGCTTGCTCATTCTGGTGATCAATATACTGGGTGGATTAGCGATCGGCACACTGCAGCACGATCTGACGCTGGCAACCGCGGCTCAGTACTATACGTTATTGACCATTGGTGACGGTCTGGTGGCACAGATTCCGGCGCTGCTGCTTTCGACATCCGCCGCGATGGTGGTAAGCCGAGTCTCTACCAGTCACGATATCGGTCAACAGGTTATTGCCCAGCTTTTTCAAAATCCTAAGGCCTTGTATGTCACTGCCGGTGTGATGGGATTAATGGGGACGATCCCGGGAATGCCGCATGTCGCGTTTTTGACCCTAGCCGCGATTTCTGCGGGATCGGCATACCTGATGGAACAGAAAAGAACGGCGGCGCTTACCCCGGAACCGGCGGTGCCCACCGAAGCGCCGCAAGAAATGCGGGAGTTGGGATGGGAGGATGTGGTGCCGATCGACAGTATTGGCTTAGAGGTGGGATACCGTCTCATTCCGTTGGTGGATCGTAACCAGGGCGGAGAACTGATGGATCGTATAAAAGGGGTGCGCAAGAAACTAAGTCAGGAGTTGGGTTTCCTGGTTCCCCCGGTACACATCCGGGACAACCTGGAACTCAATCCGAACGCATACCGGGTGACGTTCATGGGTGTCGTCGTGGGCGAGTCCGAGGTCCATCCTGATCGCGACATGGCGATCAATCCCGGAAAGTCGTACGGAGAATTACCGGGCGTGAAAGGCAAGGATCCGGCGTTTGGACTCGACTCCGTGTGGATCGAACGCAATCAGCGCGAGCGCGCGCAAAGTCTTGGATATACGGTCGTAGACCCGAGCACCGTCGTCGCCACCCATCTCTCCCACTTGTTGCAGCAACATGCGCAGGAACTTCTAGGCAGGGAGGAAACGCAGAAACTGCTGGATAACCTTGGCAAATCGGCTCCGAAACTGGTTGAGGAACTAGTGCCAAAGACCTTGGACTTGGGGGTCTTGGTGAAGGTTTTGCAGAATCTCCTGGCCGAGAAAGTCTCGATTCGGGATATTCGTACTATCGCCGAATCTTTGGCGGAACACGCCGGCAGGAGTCAAGAACCCGGCGTTTTGACGGCGTTTGTGCGCGCGCGGTTGGGACGCGCGATAGTGCAGGATATCTTCGGTGTGGCCGCGGAATTGCCGGTTATCACCTTGAGTCCAGAGCTGGAACAAATCTTGCAACAGACTATAAAGATGGCGGACGCTGAGCATGGCGCCGCCGGGTTCGAACCGGGACTGGCGGATCGCATCCACCACGCCCTGATTCAGACAGCGCAGCGCCAGATGGCAAACGGTCAGCCAGTGGCACTTCTGGTGACGCCAAATCTGCGCCCGGTTCTGGCCCAATTTGTACGCCACATCATACCGGATTTGCGTGTGTTGGCGTTTAACGAGATTCCGGAACAGAAGCAGATACGCATAGTAGGCACGATCGGAGCATGATGCCACGCCTTGGCAAAGGTCAGAGAGTTGGGTGTGCGATGAAGGTACCGCACACGATGACGGGGGATTGACGTGAAAATTAAGAGATTCTTTGCTTCAGATATACGCGACGCGATCCGCCAGGTGCGGGATGAGCAGGGCCCTGAGGCTGTGATTCTTTCCAACACCTCGGTGGAAGGCGGTGTAGAGATCGTCGCGGCTGTCGACTACGACGAGAATCTCGTCCAGGACCTAGTACCACACCTGGGTGCTGGCCGGGACCCCGGGTCAATCCCCCAACCCAGCGCTCAAACTGCGGCGCATGACAGGATGACGCCTGTACAGAAGAAATCCGCTTCACCGAACGCCGCGGGCTCCGCCGCACCCAGTGCTCGTGATGCGGAACCGAGCGTCTGGTCGCAAGAGCCCACATTAATCGCGATGCGAAGACAGATTGATGACCTGCGCAATATTCTGGAGCATCAGTTGTCCGGGCTGGCCTGGGGGTCCGCCGCCCGCGATAATCCAATTCGAACACGGCTGCTGCACATGATGCTCGAGACAGGTTTCAGTCCTCGTTTGTGTATGGAGATCGCCGAGCAAATACCCAATGGTTGCGAGTTCGCGAGCGCCCGCCGTCGGGCGCTCGCTCTGCTCGCCCATCGAGTGAAAGTGTGGGATGAAGACATTGTCGATCGAGGTGGCGCTATCGCGCTGGTCGGACCAACCGGCGTTGGAAAGACCACCACGATTGCAAAACTTGCAGCGCGTTTCTCATTACGACACGGTGCTGAACATGTGGCCCTGATCACCAGCGACAATTACCGGGTAGGGGCCTATGAACAGTTGCGAACCTACGCGTCTTTGCTGGACATACCCCTTCATGTTGCCCGTAGCAGTGTACAGTTGTGTGAAATTCTGGA
The DNA here is from genome assembly GCA_945787105.1 of uncultured Gammaproteobacteria bacterium. GTDB lineage: Bacteria > Pseudomonadota > Gammaproteobacteria > Arenicellales > JAANXG01 > CALZGZ01. Next base: position 12,564 of record CALZGZ010000012.1, on the reverse strand, counting down.
TCGCGTCGACCCCAGGTCCCTGGTTTTGATCGATACGCAGGGTATGAGTCAGAGGGCCAAGACTATCAGTCATCAGCTGAAATTCTTGTCGAACGTTGCAGATCGGTTGAGCACTTTTTTAGTCATGTCAGCAGCCGCTGAACCGTCGGTGTTGCACGAGATTGCGCATGTGTTCGGTGCCGTGGACTTATCCGGTTGTATCCTCACCAAACTGGATGAGGCCGCCACCTTGGGGGGAGTGCTCAGTGTTCTGATTCAGCGGCAGTTGCCGGTCGCCTTCGTCAGCAACGGCCAGCGGGTACCAGAAGATCTGGAGGTTGCGCGGGCACATAGACTGATTTCCCGCAGTGTCGTGGTCCACCAGTATCATAAACGGTATCTAAAGCATGAAGTACAAGGTAAAGCACGAGAGCAATCAGACGATCTAACCCACCATGTTGCGATGGCGACTGCTTTCAGGAGGTCTTACTCGGGTGTTTAAATCGAACGGAAGTTATGACCAGGCCGAGGGGTTGCGGCGAATGACTCGCGCCAAGACAACACAGGTATTGGCTATCACCAGTGGAAAAGGTGGGGTTGGAAAAACCAGCGTATCGGTAAACCTGGGGGTAGCGATATCACGATGTGGAAAGTCGGTGATGATTATGGACGCGGATCTTGGGCTCGCGAATGTCGATATACTGCTGGGTCTTCAGCCGCGGTTCAATCTTTCGCACGTCATCGAGCAGAAGTGCAAGATACGAGACGTAATAGTCCAAGGTCCAGCAGGTATCAGGATTGTCCCCGGCTCATCGGGAATCATGAAAATGGCCTCGTTAGGCCCGGTACAGCAGGCGGCGTTAATCAATGCCTTCAATGATGTGGGTGGGGATTTGGATGTTCTGCTCGTGGATACCTCAGCAGGCATTAGTGAGTCCGTCTTTGCCTTTGTCCGCGCCTGTCAAGAGGTGGTCGTGGTTGTCTGTGACGAACCTGCGTCTATCACTGACTCTTATGCACTGATAAAGGTGCTCAGCCGTGACTACGAAATCAGCCGGTTTCACATCCTGCCGAATATGGTGCCGTCAGTTCAAAAGGGACGTGAGCTGTTCACCAAATTGACCAGGGTGACCGATCGCTATCTCGATGTGGTGCTTGATTTCATGGGAGTAATACCGGAAGACCACTATGTAAGGAAGGCGATTCAGGAGCAGCAGAGCGTAGTTGAGCGTTTTCCTGGGAGCAGGTCCGCTATGGCCTTCCGGCGACTGGCCAAGGAGACCGACTGCTGGCAGCAGACTAACCGACCTAACGGTCACTTTCAATTTTTCCTGGATCGACTGATCCGCACTGATGCCGATAACGGGGGCCTGAACGAATGACAGGAGTTGCGGTCTATGCGCAGTCAACGGTGGGTGATCAAGTCGATGTCATGGAACACGCGGGACTGGTCAAGCGTATAGCGAATCACATGATCAGCAGGCTGCCCGCGGGCGTGCAGATAGACGACCTCATTCAGGCTGGATTGATCGCGCTGATGGAAGCGGCGAAGCAGTATGATCCTTCCCAGGGCGCGAGTTTTGAAACTTATGCCACGATACGCGTTCGCGGGGCGATGCTGGATGAGGTCCGGCACAACAATTGGGCACCGCGTTCCGTGTTCCGTAAAGCGCGGTTGATCGCGAGCGCGGTGCGCGATGTCGAGAATAAGCAAGGCCGCGATGCCAGGCCCGCTGAGGTAGCCGAGGCCTTGCGCATCACGCTGGATGAGTACTATCAAATGCTATCCGAGGCAAATTGCCACGCGGTGCTGAGCATCGATGCCTCGGGTTGTTTGGAACACGCATCGGAGCGGGACCCGGATCCTTACCAACAGATCGAGGACCAGGAATTCAAACGAGCCCTTGCCGCACAGATCTCGGGTCTGCCGGAGCGCGAACGCCTCGTACTGGCCCTCTACTACGATGAGGAGCTCAACTTGCGGGAAATCGGCGAGGTGCTGGGAGTCAGTGAATCTCGGGTATGCCAGATTCATAGTCAGGCCACGCTGCGGCTGCGTGCCCGTATGGAAGACTGGTTCGATCAAGATTAATGGCACGAATATTGCCTTATATATTTAACGACGATCCTTTTTAATCAAACCAGCCTGTTATGAGCGACATCCGTGATATCAAGCCACTGGGTCCCGCCTGGCCCGTGACCCCGGCGGACAAGGACAAGCAAAAGGACAAGCAAAACAGCCACAAGGATCCCCGGCCCAATCGTGATGAGACCTCGACGGGCGACGACACCGGGCGCGGAGACGCCCCCGGACAAATAGACGAGTACGCATAGGTTATGGATATCGGGGGGTACACATTGAATCTGGCACCGCTCATTCTATTAGCCGCGGTAGCAGCCCTGATCGTTTTGCAGATGGTTTGGGGTTCCCATTACCGCAGCGACATTGCCAAGCAGCAACTTCGCCTGGAACGACTTGAGAAGAGGCTGGCTGCCGCGCAGAAAGATAAGAAACAACTGCATCAGGGACTTTTTGAAATCAAACGCCGGCAACTGCAAAACGAGGCGCGTAACGCCTCCGCACGCCGGGGCGACAGGACAGACCTCACCTACGAGTTGGCCGTTAAGCTGGCGCGTAGAGGTATAGCGGTGGAGGAGCTGGCGAAAATCTGCGGTCTGACCAAGGGCGAAGCGGAGTTATTGTCCCTGGCCAACGGTACGAGACGGCACAAACTAAAGAATTACGATCAGACGAATTCGGCTGCCAATGAAATCTAGAACAGGAACATGTCGCTAATGGATACCTTTAATCAGCCATTAATAGATTTTCTAAAACCCCGCAATCATTCGGGCACGCTGATGGTCGGTGATGGCGCTTCCATGTTCGACGATGTAGTCATTGATGATCTTCACGACTTATCAAGGAAGTTGAAACCGTCTGTGGTTCGTAGCTTAAGGATATCCAGCGGCTTGCACATTACTCTGGACCTGGAGCAAGTCCTCCGATTGTTTTCACAAGAGGTATCCGCCTACGTTCACCATGAAAGCCTGGTTTACGAGAATCCGGATGCGGATATTCTCTTGGAGTTCGGAGAGAAGGCTGCTAACAGCTGTCAATACGAGCTCGTCGTTTCTGGAAACAATATTGGAAGCATCATGATAACGCGGCATCAACCGTTCGATGAATACGCGATCAAGGAGTTCGAAACACTGCTGTGCAGCCTAATATACCCGCTATTGAATGCATTGTTATTTCGCGACGCCATTGAGTCGGCTTATCGCGATCCTCTTACACAAACGTTGAATCGTTCTGCCATGCTGACCTACACGACACGAGAAATCGAGCTAGCTAAGCGGCAAAACGCTCCGCTGTCATTACTGTTGATCGATCTCGACAACTTCAAATCCATCAATGATAGCTATGGTCACTCCGTCGGTGATACGGTCATACAGCATGTTTCGCACCGCTTTCTAGGTTGCATAAGAAAGAGCGATCTGTTGTTCCGATACGGTGGGGATGAGTTTACCGTGCTGATGAGCAGCACAGAAATCCGGCAGGCAATCATCGTGGTGGAACGAATACTGCGATGCATCCGTGACCCGGTATCGGCGAGCGGCCCTGGACGGTTCGAATTAACCGCCAGCATAGGTGTCGCGGCCTTGCGCCCCGGGGATAGCTATGCAGCTCTGGTAAAACGCGCAGATGGCGCGATGTATCGCGCTAAGACCGGTGGTGGGGATGCCTTCCAGATAGCCGAGACTTGAACATGACGTGATACATACGCCAGTCCGTATTTCTCACCAGGCGGTCCAAACTATCAGTTCGCGGTATAACCTAACCCGTAAATTGCCCCACGCATCCCGGATGCTGGCGAAAGGACTTGTCCGGCGCGTAGTTCCCCTGCTGTTCCCCTGCTGTGTGGGGACAAGCGCCGCGCCGGAGCAAAATCCATAGCCGTAATGGGTTGAGTGAAGCGCAAGCTCAGGCGTTCTAAACCAAGCCAGGGCCGGGAGCCTGGTGAGAAATGTGGGCTAGTCAGCGGAGGTCTTGACTTGATTTCGACCGTTTTCCTTCGCTTTATAGAGGGCGGCGTCTGCGCGGGATAACATGCTTTCCGCGGTATCCTGGGGTTGAAAGTTCGTGATCCCTGCCGAAACGGTTATGCGGACCTTGTTGCCGCGATATCGAAAGTCGCTGTCCGCGATACATTTTCGTATGTCTTCGGCTAGTTGCTGGGCTCCGGCCAGGTCGGTCTCCGGCAATAAGCAAGCGAATTCCTCACCCCCGTAACGGGCGGTGAAATCGGTCGTCCGTTGTCGTTTACCGAGTAGACTGCCAACGACTCTCAAAACCTTGTCCCCTGCCTGATGTCCGTAGGTGTCGTTGACTTTCTTGAAGTGATCTAGATCCCATAAGATCAAAGAAAAGGGCACACCGTAACGCGCGCAACGGTTGACTTCTTGTTCGAGTTGTTGATCAAGCGCCGCGCGATTATGTAGCTTGGTAACTGGGTCGATCAGGGCTCTGGCCCTTTCTTGGGTGACCTGTACGCGTAATTTGTTAGTTTCGTTTTCAAGTTCTTCCATTCTATTCAATAATCTCGTGATTTCGCTTTGCGTCTTATGAGACGCTTCTTCTTGTTTCGATATACCCGTAGCAATAGAGATCTCAATCGACTCCAGATGGGACTGCACTGACCGTTTGAGAAGTGGAATGTCGATTTCTGAATCCAAGGAATATTGAATGTCTTTCAGACCGGATCGCACGGAATCGCCCATGAATCTGGTGTTGTCCGCGGCCTCGGTGTTCTGTTTTGCATAGAGCGTCAAATATTGTTCAATGTCCTTGAGTTTATCGGTGATACTGACTAGAAACTTTTGAATTTCGGCGCTCTGTTCGCGAACAATCCGGCGGGTATTCGCACTCAGGGACAGAAATTCCTTGACCGCGTTTGGCAAATCGTCCTCGCGTAGTCCACTTTGCAGCGATTGCTTGATCCTTAGCGCATCCTCGCTCAACGCAGGCGGCACTGGAAGAGTGTCCAAGACTTTAAGCAATACATGGCTTAGGTCATACCCTTCGATTGTTTCGGTGGTCTGTTCCGTAACCTTGAGACCTGTTTGTCGTGTGACGAAATCGTGGATCGCTTTCGCCATGTCATCCATGATGCTCTTTTGGGATTCCACCGAGTGGGTGCGCCCGAGCTGTTGCTTGAATTTGTTGGGGGTATCGGCCGGCAGCAGGTCATAACGTTTGAGGCTGTCGAGAAGCAAGATTAACGAGCGGGTCTCGGTGACCGGCGCATCCTGAAATGATGAGGCTCCGTTGTCGTCAGTGACGGAACGTCGAACAGGACGGCTGGCGAGTGCGGAAAGACTGTCTAGACGCTTGGAAATCTCCCGCAGGTCAACGCCTTCCCGGATCTTTGCGCGCAATCGTTCCAGTTGCGAATCCAGTCCAGGATCGCCTTCCTGGATTAAAAGGGTAAGACGCGATACACCGCGTTTGAGTATCTCCTCTATCTCACGCCACTGGTCTTCCGCTAGTGTCGCATCGCGCAATAGTATTCGGTATTTGTCCTCCCAGTCAGTTTCAGTGGGCAGCTGGGTTTCTATCTGTCTCGCCATAGGTTGCTCGGATCCGATCTGGATCTAGTTGCCCGTTGCGAAGCTAAGGCATGGCATACGGCTCATGTTTCTAGTGTAGTCAAAAAATTGCAGCGACGTGCGTAGCTCCGGCAATGCCCTAGCCTGGTACGACAACGCGCAGGGATGCGTTCAATTTGCTATGCTCGACCACAAGGATTCACACAGAGTGTTAAGGAGTCGTTCGCCGGGCAGATGACGGGAACGCTTAGAAAAGCGGCGCTGGTCCTAGTGGTGATCACGCGGGGTGTATCAGCGGCGGGCGACATTCACACCGTCGAACTGAAGTACCGGCAGGCGGAACAGTTGATACCGGTGCTTCGCCCCTTGCTGGCGCCGGGTGAGGCGCTCAGCGGGAACGGCCGGGTGTTGGCCGTGCGCGGGTCGCGGGAGACCTTTGCGCAGTTGCAGACCTTGATTGCCAGCCTGGATCGGGCGCCACGCAATCTGCAGATTACGGTGCGCCACGTCCCAGCGCGGCGGTGGCGTGGCGGCGTATCCCTGCCCGGCGGTGATGCGGAACGCCTACAGCCCGATGTTCGGCGTATTCACACCCATGAACGCTCCCCTCGCGAGCACCAGGTTACGGTCACGGAAGGGCAGCCGGTCTCAATCTTTACGCGGTCGCGGAGCCCGGATGTTGAACTCGACGTGTTGGTAGCGGCTTATCCCATCGTGGTTCGAAGTACCGCCTACGATGCACCACCAGAATCCGGGTTCTCCGCCGTCGCGCACGTTGTCGATGGCGACGCCCTGTTGGACATGTACATACTGAGTGAAACAGATTCGGGGTGGAACGTTGCGCATTCGATGGAATCGAGCGAAGTGCGCACCCGCGCAAGGATTAAGCTTGGAGAGTGGCGAGAGATAAGTAGTGTGGACACGCCTTTCGCCGTCACCGCCTCCCCATCCACGGGAAAAACCGTTCGAACCGGTAATCGGGGTGCGACAATCGCCGTGAAGGTCGAGGTATTGGACGAATAGACAAATTCACGCATCGAGATCCGTGTTTCGACTAACCGATGGAACCCCGGTAGCAAGGGTCTACCTTTAGATCCAACATCCCAATAGGCCGTGGTTTTACGCGTACAGAAATAGACATTCGTCAAATTACGGTATCACTAAATTTGTATCGTGGACTCGGTTGACGATAATTAAGCATATCGCATCGCGATTAATAATGCCGGGACAATTTATGGACGCCCTGAATCAATCATCGAGGATCTCGTATGAGCATGATGAACGATGGTGCGTTTTTTGTGTTTTTCATCATTGATTGATCACATGCTCGAACGTTCAATGATGGTCCCTCCCTATACCGCAGGAATCTCTGCTTAAAGCAGATATTTTTCAACAAAGCGGCCTAAGAGACGGCTGCTCTTAATACTTACGCAAGGACCTTGAAAGTGGACGTAAAGCGTCGGCAGAAAATTACTCGAGCCTGTACGGGTTATGACAGCGATCCTCGTAGAATGATCGATATACTGTGGGCGGTCCAGGATAAACTTGGCTGCATCGACGGTGAGGCAATGTCGCTAATCGCCGAAAAAACCGGGACCTATCGCGTAGAGGTCGAGGGCGTCGTGTCCTTCTATGCTTTTTTCTCGTCTGTGCGCAAAGGGAAAATCGTAATACGATTGTGTGACGATATCGTTGATCGTCACGCCGGTGTGTTTGCCGTCGCCAAGTCGTTCGAAAACACGCTCGGCATCAAGCTCGGGGAAACAACGCCGGACCATTGGTTCTCCCTTGAATACACACCGTGTATCGGTATGTGCGATCAGGCACCGGCCGCGTTAGTCAATGACGTTGTGGTTACGAATCTCACGCCTGCCAAGGTCAAGGGTATCGTGCGGACTCTCAAAAAAACCCGCGACCCCAGAGCACTAGTGACCAAGACCGGCGACGGCAATAATGGCCATCGACTGATCGCCGCGATGGTCAAAAACAACATTCGTCACACCGGACCGGTGCTCTTCGACAAGTCCCCGGCTGAGGCAGGTCTGAAACAGGCGTTGACGCTCAGCCCCGGGGGAGTGCTCGAGTTGGTGGTTGATTCGAGGCTGCGCGGCAGGGGTGGTGCTGGCTTTCCGACCGGCAAGAAATGGCGGTACGCTGCGGCTGCTCAGGCGGCGCTGCGATACGTCATTTGTAATGCCGATGAGGGAGAACCGGGGACGTTCAAGGATCGCGTTCTTTTAACCGAAAGGGCCCAGTTGTTGATCGAAGGTATGACCATCGCGGCGTACGCGGTGGGCGCGGCTGAGGGGATCCTCTACCTGCGCGCGGAGTACCGGTACCTCAAGGCCTATCTCGAGCACATCCTTGCCCGCAGACGCAGTCGTGGGCTGCTGGGCGATAACATTATGGGTAAGGCCGGATTTCATTTTGATATTCGTATTCAAATGGGTGCCGGCGCATACATATGTGGTGAAGAAAGCTCGCTGATCAGTTCTTGCGAAGGAAAACGGGGTGAACCGAAAAATCGACCACCGTTCCCGGTGCAATCCGGTTACCTGGGTCTTCCTACTGTCGTCAACAACGTAGAGACATTCTGTTGCGTGCCGCCCTTGATTGCAAGGGGGCCAAAGTGGTTTACATCCATCGGCACGCCACACAGCAGTGGCACGAAGTTGCTCAGTGTCTCTGGCGACTGTACACGCCCTGGTGTGTACGAGCTGCCTTTCGGTGTCAGCGTGCAGGACGTGCTGGATAAAGCCGGGGCCAAGGATCCCGCGGCGGTGCTGATCGGTGGTGCCAGCGGTGACATGATCGGTCGTCCCGAATTTCAACGCCGGATCTGTTTCGAGGATCTGCCCACCGCCGGTGCTATTACGACCTTTTCCAGCCACCGTAACGTATTGGAGATAGCTAACTATTATATGGACTTTTTCATCGACGAGAGCTGCGGTTACTGCACGCCATGCCGTGTCGGCAACGTATTCATGAAACAAGGATTGGAGAAGATCATGCAGGGCCTGGGCGAGGCCGGTGACTTGGATTACCTGCGCGAGTTGGGTAAGACCATTATTGCAACCAGTCGTTGCGGTCTGGGGCACACGTCTCCGAACCCTATTCTCTCTTCCATGAAGAGCTTCCCGTTGGTTTACTCGGCGCTGTTGAATGCACATCCCAACGAATTTCAGGCCGGTTTCAATATCCAGAGCGCCCTGGACGAAGCGCGTGTCATCGCCAAGCGGCGGTCTTTGATTTACGACGTGTCTTATGGAGACGAGGAATGAACAAGACCATGCGTATCACCGTTGACGGCAGGAAAATCCGCGCCAGCCCGGGGCAGACGATCATGGACGCCTGCGACGATGCCGGTGTCTACGTGCCCCGGCTGTGTGATGTTGAGGGATTGGTTCCCCAGGGCAGTTGCCGGGTGTGCACCGTCAAGGCCGACGGACACACCGTCGCTGCCTGTACCGAGCCCGCTGAACCGGGTATGAAGGTGGAGAACGATACCCTGGAGATCAAGAATTACCGGCGTGACTTGGTGCGCATGCTGTTCCATGAGGGCAATCATCTGTGTCCGATTTGCGAGGCCAGCGGCCGTTGCGAGTTGCAGGCGATGGCCTACCGGCTGCGCATATCCCAGGCAACAAAATACCCCTATCTGCAGCCGGTGCGTCCGGTGGATGCGTCGCATCCGGATATTGCGCTGGACAATAACCGCTGCATATTGTGCGGCCGCTGTATTCGCGCCTCGCGCGACGTGGATGGAAAGCACGTGTTTGAGTATGTCGGTCGCGGCATTCATAAACGTATCGGCGTCAACGCCGAAAACCTCGCCGCCACCAACGCCTCGATTGATGACTACGCCATGTCCCTGGAAGTGTGTCCCGTGGGTTGCATTATTCGCAAGCGTGAAGGTTTTTTTGCGCCCATCGGTGCGCGTCAGTTTGATCGCGAGCCGATCGGGATGGATGTCGAGACCCGACAAGAACACCACGTCCCCAAACGCCGGCCGGATCCAGCGTTTGGCAACGACGGGACGAAGTAGCGATGCGCAAAAAACGGGTAGCCACGGTGTCGTTGGCCGGATGTTTCGGATGTCACATGTCACTGCTCGATATGGACGAGCGGATACTGGAGCTGCTGCAGGACGTGGAATTTGACCGCTCCCCGCTCAACGACTTGAAAAAATTCACGCGGCGCTGCGATCTCGGCATCATCGAGGGCGGCTGCTGCAATGAGGACAATGTGCACACTCTGCGGGATTTTCGCAACAACTGCGACGTCCTGGTCGCGGTTGGCCAATGCGCGATCATGGGGGGATTGCCGGTTATGCGCAATGCCATTATGCACTCCGATGACCCGCTACGGGAGTGTCTGGAAGAGGCCTATTGCAGCAGCCCCAGGGTGTACAACCCCTCGAACCAGATCCCCAACGATCCAGCCCTGCCGTTGTTATTGGACAAGGTGTACACCTGCGTGGACGTGGTGAAGATCGATTATCAGATACCGGGCTGCCCTCCTTCTGGAGACGTACTCTGGGCGACCCTGTCGGCCCTGGTCCGCAATGAGCCCATCGATCTTCCCTACGACATGGTTAAATATGATTGAGGATTAACTCGATGAGTGTGGAAAATCCCAAAACGCGGATCGTGGAAATCGAGCCCCTCACCCGAGTGGAGGGTCACGGCAAGGTCACGGTCCATCTGGACCACGACCACAATGTGGTCGAGGCCCGGCTGCACATAGTCGAGTTCCGCGGCTTTGAACGCTTTATTCGCGGCCGCCTGCTATGGGAGGTGCCGGTCATCGTCCAGCGCTTGTGCGGTATCTGTCCAGTAAGCCACCATCTGGCGGCGGCCAAGGCGATGGATGCGATCGTCGGCGCGGATGTGCTGCCGCCCACTGCTGAGAAGATGCGCCGGCTCATGCATTATGGCCAGATCATGCAGAGCCACGTGTTGCATTTCTTCCACTTGAGCTCACCGGACCTATTGTTTGGATTCGGTGCCCCGGTAAAGAAACGCAACGTTTTTAGCGTCATCAAGGAGTTTCCGGAGCTGGCGAGACAGGGAGTAATGTTGCGGAAATATGGTCAGGAAGTCATTGAATATACGGCCGGCAAGAAGATCCACGGCACCGGAGCGATCCCCGGAGGCATCAACAAGAATCTCTCCATCCGGGAGCGCGATGCGCTGCTGGGGAACATCGAGCGTATGATCCGCTGGGCCGGAGGTGCCGTGGGGGTGGCTAAAGACTACACTTTAAGCCACCTGCCGCAGGTCGAACAGTTTGCGAATTTCAAATCCAACCACCTGTCTTTGGTCCGCGACGACGGCGCCCTCGATCTATACCACGGTAACCTGCGGGCCATTGATGCCAGTGGCAATATCATCTTTGATCAAGTGGACTACACACGATTCAACGATTATCTCATGGAAGAAGTTCGTCCATGGTCCTATATGAAGTTTCCATTCATAAAGAGCCGCGGCAATTTGGACGGTTGGTACCGGGTGGGTCCCCTGTCCCGGTTGAATAACGTCAGTTATATCGATACGCCGTTGGCAGAAAAGGAGTATAGAACATTCCGTGAATTTTCACGCCGCAAGCCGAATCACATGACCCTCGCTTACCATTGGGCGCGCATGATCGAGGTGTTGCACTGCGTGGAGAAAATACACGAACTGTTGCTCGATACGGATCTTCAGGGTACGGATTTGCGGGTCACCGGCGCCCGCAGGGAGGAGGGCATCGGTGTGATAGAGGCGCCGCGTGGTTCGCTGTTCCACCATTACAAAGTGGACGAGCACGACCAGGTGACATACTGCAATTTGATCGTTTCGACTACACACAACAATTCCGGATTGAACCGCGCGGTGACGGATGTCGCGAGAAAATACGTGGGTGGGAAAAAGCGTATCACTGAAGGTCTGTTGAACCATGTGGAAGTGGCGGTGCGCGCCTACGATCCGTGTCTGTCCTGCGCCACCCATGCGCTCGGACAGATGCCGTTGGTAGTGGAGCTGTTCGATGCACAAGGCCATCTGTTACACACTAACAGCCAGTACGTAGACCGGCCCGCGGCTGGTCTAAAGCCGTAACATGTGGTCCTCCGCGCCACGCGTCGGCACGCTGGTGATTGGTTACGGGAATCCGGGCCGCCAGGACGATGGATTGGGCCCCGCGTGCGCACTCCATCTGGCTGCGCTCGGACTCCCGGATGTTTGCGTTGAATCCAATTATCAATTGGTGGTCGAGGACGCGCTGCAGCTTACTGGATTCGACCGGGTAGTGTTCGTGGATGCCAGTATGAACGGGCAGGCCCCTTTTTCCATTGTCCCGGTGTCGCCGGATGAACACGGTCCGCTAGGAAGTCACGGCCTTTCTCCCGAAGCGGTGGTGACGCTCGCCAGGACGTTGTTCCACGCCACGGCTGACGCCTACCTGTTGGGGATACGCGGGTACGCCTTCGACACGTTCGCTGAGATCCTATCCCCTGGGGCGAAGAACAACCTGGACCAGGCCTTGCGTTACCTCGAGAACTGGCTACGCTCGGATACGGCCGCCGGCGCTCGCCCACATGTCCCACAAAACTCGATCAGCGTAACTCATTACCAATGCGATTTTTCGTCGATACCCGGCTCTGGCTCGGTCGCGAACGCCTGCACCTGCGCTGCCCGCAACAAAACAAAACAGTAAAAACGGGTCAGAGTCTCGGCCTCCACCGGCTGGTTTTGATCGTTTCAGCGCAGCGCTTGTCCCCGCACAGCAGGGGAACCAGCGGCCTGCTCCCCTGCGCCGTGATCCGCAATCATTGGTGCCAGATACGGGCTAACCCGAATATTGCACCAAGGCGGCGCGATTCAGCGCTATCGACATGATTGATATACGTGATTCGATTAAATACCAAAGTGACACTTTGTACCTCGGCAATCGCCTATCGCGACCCTGGCTCGATCTCGGACGCCTGCACTTGCGCTT
>CALZGZ010000011.1 GCA_945787105.1 uncultured Gammaproteobacteria bacterium | reverse complement strand
TCATCGCGGAAGTCGAGCTAACGTCCGAGCATCAGCGCTTCGATGCCCCCGAATGGCTCGGTAAAGAAGTCAGCCACGATCCGCGTTATCTCAACATCAACTTAGTCAAAAGACCGTATGTGCACTGGCCGGACCGCATCAGACGCTAGCCCGCATATTGCACCAAGGCAGCTAAATGAGGAGTTAACCGTTTGTTTGCGATCACGCACCCTATAGATGTTCGCTACCCCGTTTTGTCCCCGGAGTTGGGCTTATTCCGGCGCTGACAACGCGGCGTCCCGCCGCAGGGCAAGTCTCATCGCCATCACGCGGGATCCTTGGTGCAGTATGTGGGCCAGTTGCGAACGGGTTGATGTTGCATAGGTCAACCGGCGGGCGGGGTTAAAATACAGCCCACTTCGTCCACGGGGTATTTGCGCATGCACGAAACAAACACCGAAGCACCCGAGACCAGCACATCCACGGCCCCTTTGGCGGAGACCTTTCTCGACCGTGATCCGCGCCAGTTCGATCACCTCGAATCACTGATCAACGCCGAAGAACGAGGCGCAGTGCTAGAAATCATCAGCGATTGGCATCCTGGCGATATCGTTGACCTGTTGATTCGGCTGCCGTTCGGCCTTGCCCAGCGTGTGTATGACTGGCTTCCGGTGCCTACCGCGGGACGCGCCCTCGCAGAGATGAAACCGGCCTTCTTGGCGACCTTGCTGGGCGGCATTCCACTGCCGCGTATCGTTGCCCTGGTTGATGTGCTGGAGACCGACGATGCCACCGACGTTGTCGCCCATCTGCCCCCGGAACTAGCGCGAAGGGTATTACGCGGGCTGGAAGACGAAATCGAGGTCAAGGAGTTGTTGACCTATGAAGCCGACACCGCGGGCGGCATCATGTCCGCGCGTTATATCGCAGTATCGGTGAATGCGACCGTCGCACAAGCGACCGAGCAGGTTCGCGCCCATGCCGATATCCTCGAAGAGATCTTCGCGGTTTTCGTCACCGATGAAAACCGCCATCTCGTAGGAGCGGTCAACCTCAAGACACTCTTACTCTCCGCTGCCAGCGCAAAGGTCGCGGAAATCATGGATGCCGAGGTGTTATCCGTGCAAGCCGAGGTTGATCAGGAACAAGCGGCGCACCTCATGGAACGCTATGACCTGGTCGCGCTACCGGTGGTGGATGTCGAAAGCAGGCTGGTCGGCTGCATCACCATCGATGACGCGGTGGACGTGCTGCGCGAAGAAGCCGAGGAAGATATCAGCCGGATCAGCGGCGCGCCAAGCCAGGAAGTGCCGAACCAACCTGTGTTGGTCATGGCCGCCGGCCGGCTGCCGTGGTTGTTGGCCGGTCTGATGGGCGCTGCCTTATCCGGCGTAGTGGTCGGCTCATTCGAGAACGCGTTACAGCGGGCGGTGATATTGGCAAGCCTAATTCCGGTGGTGATGGCGATGGCGGGTAACGCCGGGATTCAAAGCGCCGCGGTGGCGGTTCAGGGACTGGCATCCGGCAGTGCGTGGACCGGCAGCGTTGGACGTCGGCTACTGCGTGAGCTGCTGGTGGCGTTGATGAATGGCACCGCCGTCGCCCTGCTGTTGGCCGGACTCATCCTGGTCGTCTCCACGGTGATCACGATGCACGCCCCACTATACCTGGCGCTAACTGCCGGTGTGTCACTGGTGATCGTGATCTTCCTCGCCGGGACGATCGGCGCCGTAACCCCGCTATTATTGAACCGGCTTGGCATCGACCCGGCGTTGGCCACCGGGCCCGTGATCACCACCAGCAACGACGTCTTGGGCGTGTTGGTGTTCTTTTCAGTCGCAACGCTGCTTTACATCGGCGTTTAACAATCGTCAATGTATCGAAAAAAACTACTGGATTTGTTGCTGCAACAGCCAATGTCGATCCGCGACATCGCGGAACTCATGGAAATGCCGATGCGTGATGTTGCGTCCGACATCGAGCATTTATCCAAAAGCCTGAAGCGAACGGAATTCATTCTTATGATTGAACCCGCCCAATGCCAAAAATGCAAGTTTACGTTTCGCAAAAATAAGATTAGAAAACCCGGCAAGTGTCCACGCTGTCATGCAACCTGGATACGTGAACCTGTATTGCACGTTACACATCGATAGCCCGTATATTACATTAAGGCGGCATTGACCTCGGCCCGCAGTGCTAGTTCACGGTCCGAGTATCGCGGTGAAAAATGAATCGGAATGACCTGCTTTGCGCGCGCGGCCTTGGCAATCGAACCAGCCTGGTGGGCGGTGAGGTGATTGCGACCGGCGGCAATATCGGAGTGCTCTTGCATAAATGCGCATTCGATGAACAATAAATCGCATCGATGAAAAACAGCAATGGCTTTGTTCCGGTTGGGCTGGTTGTACGCGATATCCACGAGGTAACCGATCTTCTGCCCAGAAACAATGCGCAATATCTCTTTTTTGAGCATCCCAAGGGGCAAAAATCGCTCGCTGACGAGCTTGTTGTCCATCCACCAGACTCGAATCAAAGTATCGTCGGACTTGGACTCGAACACCGCCTGCTTGAGATCACGCAACCAAGGCCCCACTGGTAGTTGCAATGCTTCGAGGCGGTTTTTCCACACGTTGACATGCTGTTTCTCCTCCAGACAGTAGCCCAAACAAGGGATGTCGTGTTCGAATATCGCAGCGCGAACCCGAAACGCGGGCTCGTCAATGATTACACCGCTGCTAAGATCGATGAGCCCTTCACACTGCTGCTGAAAACCATCACGGCAATGAAAACGCGCCCGTTTGGCCTCACTATCGGAAATCACCTCGGTCACCGCGACAACCAAATTCTCGCTGTAGTTATGTACCAAATTCCAGCTATAAGCGCTCAGTTTATGCTCGATACGCTGAATCAGGCCGGTCGGACCGAATACTCGAAGGGACTTCTCCCTGCCCACCATTAGTCTCAGCAGCCAGTCAAAATCTGCAAAGTGATCCATGTGCGCATGTGAAATCATTACATCACTGACGCGTAGCAGTTTGCGCGTCGCAAGGTTGCGAAGATTACCGACATCGAACAGCAGTGCCCGCTTTTCAAATGCAAAATCCACGTACAGAACGGGATCCTCGAATACCCCATTGGCGAGATGCGGTTGAAAAGACGGTCTCATAGCATTCCTGTCATCAAGCAACCAAGGAGATTTGCAACATCACCTAGCAACCCATGGCACAAAAATGGTTTTTTCTATGCCTTGGGATTCATTTTTTGTAACGCGATCTCGCGCATACGAAACTTCTGCAGCTTTCCGGTAACTGTCATCGGAAATTCGGACACAAACCAGATATATCTTGGGATTTTGAAGTGCGCGAGATGTTCCCGGCAAAAGTCTTGAATCTCTTGTTCTTCGGCAGTCTGATCCGGTTGCAACTGGACCCACGCCATGACTTGTTCTCCGTAAAGATCGTCCGGTACACCAAATACCGCCACTTCCATGACTTTGGGATGGGAGAAGATCACGTCCTCAATTTCACGGGGATAGATGTTCTCACCACCCCGGATAATCATCTCTTTACGCCGCCCGGTGATACGGACATAACCGTCGCGATCCATAGATCCAAGATCACCCGAGGCCAACCAACCGTTTTCATCCACCGCCTCCTGGGTCGCCTTTGAATCCCGGTAGTAACCCTTCATGATGTGATATCCCCTAAAACAGACCTCCCCCACTGTTCCAACAGCTATCGTTCGGCGGGACTCCGGATCCATGATCTTGACCTCCTGGTGGGGCAAGTTTTTTCCCACTGTGTTGATGCGGCGCTCTAGTGAATCGTCGCGCGATGTCAAATGCGTCAACGGCGAAGCCTCGGTCTGGCCATAGCCGATGAGAATCTCGTGGCAATGCATGTGTTCCATGACGCGTTTCATCAACGCTGATGGACACGGCGCGCCCGCCATAATTCCGGTACGCAATGTCGACAGGTCAAATTCGCGAAATTGCGGATGTTCCAACTCGGCAATAAACATCGTCGGCACCCCATGTACCGCAGTACATCCTTCCGCCGCGATCGCTTGTAATACCTGCAGAGCGTCAAAGTGTTCGCACGGGATCACCACACAGGCACCGACGGAAAGACATAGAAGATTGGACAGCACCATCCCGAAACAGTGATAGAACGGCACCGGCACCGCTAATCGATCAAGTTCGGTGAAGCGCATCTCACTGGCGGCGAATCGAGCGTTATTCAATATGTTGTGATGAGTCAATACGACCGCCTTGGGAGATCCAGTGGTACCCGATGTGTATTGGATATTGACGGGATCATCGACATCGATAGAGGCAGTTACCGCGTCCAACTCGTCCATCGTCACCGCCGGGGCGGACTCGTGGATGTCACGCCACGTGTGGCAACCAGGAAACGGACGGGTAGCGGATTCTGGCTTGTGCGGATCATAAATGACAATACGTCGCAGGTATGGGAAATCAGACAACTTGCGTTCACTCGGCGCCTCATCTTTGAGTTCGGGGATCAGTTCCAACAATGAACCCACATAATCATTGCCGCGAAATCGCGGAATCATGAAAAGTCCTTGCACTTCCGAACGTTGTAACGCGTACCCCAATTCACGTGACCGATAAGCTGGATTAATATTGACCAGCACCACACCGATACGGGCAGTTGCCATCTGCACCAGCATCCATTCGATGTTGTTCGGAGCCCAAATGCCGACACGGTCGCCGGGCAAGAACCCCATCGCCAGCAGCGCCCGGGCGAGTTCATCCACCGCTACCTTGAGCGCTGCGTAACTCAGTCGGCGCTGTTGGGGAAGCGATACCACCGCCTCACATTCCGGAAAGCGGGTAACGACATCCGCGAAACGTGCCGGGATGGTATCGCCCAACAACGGATCGAGGGAACCGCGATGGAAATAACTCTTAGCGCGGACCGGTATCTGTAATTGGCTTTGCAACCGCAGCCACCATCTACACGAAACCCGGCGCCGACGAAAACACCGCGTAGCGGCGATAACTCATCGCGCGCTTAACGCGTTTTGTGGCCAGTTCAAGCGCCGCCTGACGCGGTGGGATATTGTCGGTTGCCGCCGCTTCCAGCACCCGCCGCGTGTTGCGTCGAATCTTGTCCTCGATCACCGGAAACACCATGGACTCGCCGGCACCTTGATACTCCATCGCGGCGCAGATTACGCCACCAGAATTGGCGATAAAATCCGGGACACACAAAATGCCTTTTTGATGCAAAGTCAGTTCGGCGCCGGCGGTGGCCGGAATGTTCGCGCCCTGAAGCATCATCTTGGCATTCAGTCGGTGCACATTTTCATCATTGATAACATCCGGGCGCGCCGCTGGAATCCAAATATCGCATTCGATATCGATCACCGCGTCTCGCGCGAGCCGGGTACCGCCGGGATAGTCGGCGACGCTGTTACCCGCCTGCTTGAGTTCCATCAGCGCCTTGACATCCAGACCTTCCGGGCGGTACATCGTGCCGCGTGAATCCGATACCGCTACCAGCACGGCGCCCTTTTCAATTAGAAATCTGGCGGCATGTTTCCCGACTGCGCCGAATCCTTGCACGACCACACGCGCATCTTGAAGTTTTAAATCGCAAAACGACATTGCGACATCGGCGGAATGGGTCAAGCCCCAACCGGTAGCGCCGATTTCATCCAACGGAATACCACCCACTTCTCGCGGTAGCCCTACCACGCGCCCGATCTCATCCTTTACCCAGGCCATACATACTTCATCGGTGCCCATATCCGGAGCAAAGATGTAGTCCTCGACATTGCGCAGTGACGACGCCAGTGCGCGTAACAATTGCTCTTTGCCTTTGCTGGGCATTTTCGGATCCCCAAACAAGACCGCTTTCCCACCGCCATGAGGCAGTTCCGCAGCCGCGTTCTTCATCGTCATGGCACGAGCAAGCCGAAAGCACTCCTCAACACTGACGTCTGGCGCCATTCGCACACCACCAATGGACGGACCGGTCGCGACGTTGTCGATCACCAGGATGCCCTTTAAATTGATGGACGGCTCGTAGACATGAATAACCTTGGTGGGACCGAGTTCATCACCAAAATCAAAGAGATCCGACATCGGCTGAATCCTCCATTTGTCTGTATACGCAGGGCCCCCCGTATAATTGCACCAGGAATTCGTAACAAACGGACACTGCAGTAACGACGCGCCACGGTCAATCGGATCCAAATGTCGTAATTGTCGCACCAACCTCATTAGAACGAACCGCCGCGCGCAAAGCCCTATTGAAACGCCTCAAATCGCAGGCCAGCTGGCGCGCGACCAAACGCTGAAAATGCAACGCGATCGGGGCATGCGTGTCGAACAACAATTCAAAAGCACTTTGCGGTAAAGATGCTACTTGCACCGCACCGACTGCGACCGCCATCGCGCCATGTTTTTCGTTATTAATCAAAGACAGCAAGCCGAACATCTCACCGGTACGTTTCCTGTCAATTAATGCATAACCTGCCTTATTCTTCCGCCTACGTCTGAGTTCTATCTCACCCTCGAGAATAAGGTACATCACATCCGCATGATCTCCCTCGTTCATGAAAACATGACCATCTGAAAAAGCATCGACGCGAAACGCCTTCTCGAATGTTGCCAGTTCGGACTGACTAAAATCCGCAAATTGGGGGAAGGTCTGCAAGAATTGCATCAACGTGGCCATCTTCGTCAACCCCGCGTGCCGGTCAGATGTCCACCCACTTGCTTAATCCAGTCTCGCTTCTGTAAGGAAACCGGTTGTTCGTTCTCGTCCTGGCTCAGTACATCTAGTAACAGCTGATTGGAGGCTCGCAATCGTAATGCCAATTCCTTGGAAAACACCTGCAAAATGAGGCTGGCGATCACTGGGTGATTCTTTTCTAGCAGCGCAAACGCTTGCGTGGTAAGGGCGAGCACAACACTTTCCTCTGCTGCTACCACCGTCGCGCAAGCCAGGCCAGGGTCCATAACCGCGATCTCACCGACCCAGGCGCCGGGGCCCACAGATCCGACGATCAAGTCTTGTTGATCGAAGTTAAGCACGATGGATAACCGCCCCACCCACACGAAGAACATGACATCAAACGATTCACCGTCCTGAATGAGTCGGTCATTCGCAGATATCGTACGTGGGTCCAAGTGCTCGATCAGTACGAGTCGCTGGTCCCGGGACATGTGACGTGTGAGTTCCGGGAATCGATGACGCAGTTGGTCTGGGCTGATATCCATATTAAGTATCCTGCATAACCAATTGATTACTATGACGTCACAAAACGAAAACCTCGACGGACCGACACAGTAAAATAATTTACTGGCACCAATATGTTAATGATGCAGATCAAGACTCCGGCACTGATTCATCGAGTATTGGCGATCGCTATGTTTTAAAGACAAAAACATACGTGACGCTTCCACGTCACCGGCGCTGAATGTTAGCGTAAACTATACCTAACACAACGAGCAAATATGGAGAATCGGGCGTGAAAAACCAGCATGTTACCGCCGCCGTCGTCCAAGCCGCTCCGGTCGTGTTCGATGTTAACCGTACTCTCGAAAAGATGCGTGATCTGGCCGCCGACGCGGCGCGGCGATCCGCTGACATCGTGGTATTTCCAGAGGCCTTTTTGTCGGCATATCCCAAAGGATTGGAT
This sequence comes from uncultured Gammaproteobacteria bacterium, assembly GCA_945787105.1. Classification (GTDB taxonomy): domain Bacteria; phylum Pseudomonadota; class Gammaproteobacteria; order Arenicellales; family JAANXG01; genus CALZGZ01. The sequence goes on along the minus strand of CALZGZ010000011.1, from coordinate 283 downwards.
TTCGGGGCCCGGGTCGGTATGCGGACCAAACAGGGCCGTGAGGATTTCCGGCGTTATTTTGACAGCGCCATAGAAGTACCCGGTCCGGTTACCGAAGTCATCGGTAATGCCGCCAAAACGGGCAACATGCATCTGGTAATAGGGATTATCGAACGTGAAGGAGGCACATTGTATTGCACTGGATTAATGTTTGGGCGGGACGGCAGCTTGCTTGGTAAGCATCGGAAGCTCATGCCCACTGCCATGGAACGCTTGGTGTGGGGATTTGGCGACGGTTCCACCC
>CALZGZ010000010.1 GCA_945787105.1 uncultured Gammaproteobacteria bacterium | reverse complement strand
TCGAGATTTGTCGCCGTTGGGCACGATCACATCTATACGAGGTCTATGCCGGTATCGCTTTGCGGCGATTCGTTCCGGTGTTCAAGATGATCGTGGATCCGTTTGATGACTACCGGATCTTCGATACTGGCGATGAACTTGACGGTACCTCTTTATGATGTGCGTAGTGCCGTCGCGATACGGTGTTTGTGCCGGCGACAGGCGAGAATGCCTTGTATTGGTCAATGACGCTCGATTCTTGGGCGCAATGACCGTTGACGAAATAGGTAACGGCTCTCTGGACGACGGATGACCTCAAAGATCAAGCTTCGGCCCCCTTGGTGCGCATTCTCCTCATTTTACTTCTTGTAACTCCCATGCTTGTTTGACTTGTCGTGCGTTCCGGCGCTCTGCCGCGTAATTTTTCCAATGGGACCTGAGGACCTGACCCTTTTTTGTGCTTGTTTGACCCTCGTGAAAGGGAGGGACTATTTCGACCCAAAGGCTCTGAACCCCTGCATAACGGTCACGGGTCCACCATTCCCACGTTCTTTTTTTATGTTGCCCGTGATCGCCCCACCGTTCCATGACCCGACGTTCAATCTCTTTATATGTCATTCCTTTGGGAAGGCGAAGCTCACGCTCCATGAATAACGTCTCGCCAGAGAGTCCTTTCGTCATAAAAAACTTTTGCTTTTCTGTGCTTACCATAAGTGTGCAGAAAGACTTGATGGGTTCCTCGCACTTGATCTCCCCTCCTGCGATAACCTTTGCCTCCTCCAGACTCATATCAGATCTGTACGGCCCCATCTGAACGGTCTGAAGCGGTACGGTGACGCTAGATGCACTGGCAGAGGTGGTCAGGACGAGGCTCAGAAAACCTATTAACAGCTTATTCATGTTTATGTCTTCCAAGATTAGGAGTTTCAGGCTCAGTTCGCGGGGCTAATTTCCGCTAGATTTCAATGGCTGGGCCTATGGGTCCGGCCTTTTCTTTTGGTTGAGGAGTCTTCGAGCCAGGGGTTCCTCTCGTCGGGGTCCATCTTCTTCGCCATCTCTTGTTCGGCAACGCCAGCCACCGCATCGTCGCGTACGTGGCCGGACCTTTCGGGGTCCAGCGTGTGACATGTTTCGCTAGTGGAATCAATCTTAACGGCAGTAGATGCCCAAACAAGCGCGATAACCCAGCCAAGGACTGTCCACCCTAATATAAAGAGTAAGGACACCAATCGCGTTTCGCTGGTGATGCTTACGGATAGGAATGGTAAATCACCAGTCTCGTAGTTAAAAGGCCCTCGCAGCGGGCTATCCGCTCTAGTCTATCAATTGCGCTAGGGGTTATCCCCTGAATTTACGGACATATCTAAAACAGCCGATAATGGGCCGGGAGGTATGTCATGTCAAAGAGAAGAAAATACTCGGAGGAGTTTAAACGAGAAGCAGTTCAGCTGGCGAATGGACATGGAATGACGGTGGCCCAAGTAGGCCGGGATCTTGGTGTCGACGCGAATATGGTTAGCCGCTGGAACAAGGAGATGACGGAACGCGGTGAGTTGGCATTTCAAGGTCAGGGCAAAACCCGTGATGAAGAGATGATGCGCTTGAAGTGGGAACTGGCGCGGGTGAAGAAGAAACGGGATTTTTTAAAAGAAGCGGCCGTGAGTTCAAGTGATGATTGCACCGGCCGGCAACCGGACGAACTATGAGTGTTTATAAGCGTACATCAGTACGGCTCCATCATCCGTAGTTGTATTGATAGTTATATCCATAACTCGACCGTTCTCTCATCCCATTGAATATCAACCCGTTTACCCGGGCCCCAGCGTGACTGAATTTCTTTAGGCTGATCTCAATCTCCTGCATCGTTTGACGCCCGGAACGGACTACTAAAAAGTTAACGCTCGAATTACGGGCGATAATAGTGGCGTCGGTCACGATGACTGGCGGGCTGTCGATAATTACGGCATCGTATTCTGCGGATAAATGTCTGATGAGTTCCGAGAAGCGGTCACTGGAGAGCATCTCAGAGGGATATTTCGGTAATTCGCCGGCGGGCAGGAAGTCAAAGCTCTTGTTCTCCAACTCCATACTTCCCCGGTGTTGGTTTACGCAATGGGCTGCCGCGTAGAAATCGACCGCGCCGTCGATGACTTCGGATAAACCAGGTGACCGCGGCACGGCAAGATAGTGGTGTAATGACGCCTTGCGAAAATCTGCGTCAATCAACAAGATTTTCTTCCCGCTGTTATTCATTAAATGAGCAAGATTAACCGATAGAAATGATTTTCCCGCATTCGGCCCGGGGCTGCTGAGAGTGACAATATTAGCGCCAGACTCCGGCAAAATGAATTGCAGCGTGGTGCGCAGACTGCGAATCCCTTCTACTGCCGAGTCTTCCGGAAATCGCCCTGCTAGAATCACAGGACCATCATCTTCTTTCTTTGTCAGCCCCTTCGATAGTTTGACCTGTGTACCGGAATGTGGGATCACCGCATACACAGGCAGGTTTATCTGTTTTTCAAGAGTTGCCGGGTCTTCCACCTGTGTATTCAGGCTTCCGGATATATAGGCGTAAACAATCCCGATTAATGTGCCCAATAAAATACCAGCGGAAATAAGCAGGAGTTTTTTTGGTTGGTCGGGAATATTCGAAACTATCGCCTTGTCGATGATGCTCACATCACTGACGATACCAGACTTTGCAATCTCCGTAGATTTCGCTTTATTCAGGACTAACAAATAGATCTCGGTGGCCACTTTGACATCTCTGGAGACGCGCAATGCCTCAAGTGTTGCTCCAGGAAGTTTTTTCAACCTCTCATTGTAAAGTTTCTGTTCTGATTTGAGCTGACGGATCTTCTGCTCGAGGGTCTTCATCGCCTCGTGCTCAGTGGTGAATTTTGTCTTGAGCTCAACACGCATTAGCTCCAGTCTGGATATTTGCGTAGCGATTTCCGCAATCTTATCGAGTAAAGCTCTGTTATCTACTTCGAGATTAATACTGCCGAATTTGAGCCGATGTTCATTCAGCTTCGCCTCGGCGCTTTCGAGGTTTTTCTTGAGCAGAGGTAATTGACCCTCCAAAAACTGGAGGGTGTTGACCACTTCCTCTGATTTGCGTGCGATGTCTTGGCCCACATAGATTCTGGCGATACTGTTCAGGATGGTGACGTTTTCTTCGGGGTGTGGCCCTTCGAGAGATAGTCGAAGAATACCTGTTTTCAAGCCGATTTCCTTTATTGTCAGACGCTCTTGTAAATCATCAAAGCTCTGCATGTACGATTTCTTCTGGACCTGAAATTGTGTGCCCGCCCTTGCTCTAAGAGTCGAGATCTCGACGCGCACCGGCAATGCTTCACCAACATGAGTGTCGGATATCACCAGCCGACCAACCGTGCCTTGAATTATCAAACGCCCGCCGGGACCGTAAAGAAAATAGTTGTCGCTGTCGCCCACAACCAGTTTGAGGTCCTGGTCAACGTATTGTAGGGGAAGCTCGAGTTGGTTGATTTGTATAAACTCTCCGCCCCACGCAAAACTCGAAAAACCCAACCAAGGCTCATTGAGCCTGTCCGACGCAGTTTCGTGAATACGAGCGGCGTGTCGCCCAAACAACGGAAAATATTTTGGTTTTGCGATAATGTCTAGCCTATGGTCCTCAATGACCCTCGCTAGAACGCTATGCGACTTAATGATCTCGATCTCGGTGGCGGCAAGACTCGGCTCGGCGACGACAATGGATGAAATATCCTGTAGCGTATTTATGCCGCTCTCGTTCTGCTTGAGCTGAATTAATACATCGGCTTGATAGATTGGGGTGGCGAGAAACGCGTAAGAGGTAAATAACGCAAAAAACAATAAAATGATTAACAAGATCCTCCACTTCAACCGCACCAAGGGCTGCAGGTAATCCCGTAGGTCAACGTGGTGGTCATTCACGGAGCGCGGGCTTACCAATTCTTTGGTCAGCAATCTTGGGTCAGAGATATCCAATTTGGACATATGTCTGTACCGTCGTGTGGGGTTTCAATGTTATCTCAATTCGATCGGCATATTACCGCGCCGTGACAAGTCTTGGCAGCCAATCATTTACGCCGCGTTCGATTTGCGAAAGGCTCGTCTCAAACACTTCTCTGGGCTTGGAAAAAGGATCGCCAATCTCGAATCCACCCCATCTCCCCAACAGATGGACGCGCCCTCTTATACTCGGCATCATCTCCTCGACGGCTTTAATCTGCCACGTTTCCATCACCAGAATGAGATCGGATGTCTTAATAAATTCTAAGTTTACTTGCCGTGCCCGATGTTCGCTGAGATTTATCCCGCGCTCGCTCATAAGCTCTATAGCGGTAGGATCCGCCGGTTGACCCACCAAAGCCGACAGGCCTGCTGACATGACATGCGTCTTTGGCGCACGTTGCGGAAGACAGCTGGAAAGCAGTCCTTCCGCCATCGGACTGCGACATATATTCCCTACGCAAACCACCAATATTTGTTCAAAGACCATGCATAGGTAGGTGTTTCCCGGGAACAACTTTCTGATCCGGGCGAAGTGCATAAGACGCTGTTGTCAGATATCGTCTTCATCAATTCTATCGATGTTACGAATTCCACCGGTTGCATACCAAAGGGTGCGAACCGTTGGCAACAGCCGCTGTATAAAACGATCCCATCGCACAATGCCCTTGGGCGCGGCGTAGACAACGTCTGAGGGTTGGATCGGAAAGCTAACCGCCAGCAACATCGCCTCGGCGGACGTCGCGTCCAAATGATAAATGGTTGGCACCTGATCCTGCAGGCGAAATACAAAAATTCTACTTGCGTCGACGCTCGTAAGATCCAATCCCCCTGCTCGTCCGATTACTTGAGAGAGTTTCATCCCACGATTAGGCATATTAACAATGTTTGGTTTGTTGAACTCCCCCAACACAAATATGTGCTTAAGCCGCCGGTCCGGGAAATGGAGCACGTCGCCGTGCTTTAAGAGATAATTCTGTCTTACATCCCCGTTTTCATACATAGCCACTAAATCTATCTCAAAACGTTTTCCCTGCCGACTTAAGCTTACACTGTCATGATCGGCAAATTGCGTGACTCCACCCATGAGGGATATGGCATCCAGCACTCTCACCGGTGATTCACCCAGCGGCAACACACCTCGATTTTCCACCTCACCAAACAAATATGCCTTTTTGCTTCGGTAGGCCGATACTCTCACATCCAGTTGAGGGTTCGGTACGTATTTGGATAGACGATTGATTATCTCGGCCCGAATCTCCGACACGGTTTTTCCGGCCACGCGTACCAAACCGATATGGGGAAAGAAGATGTTACCCTGACCGTCGACAAGATGGCCGGTGGCCTTGGCACCGACCGGTTCTCCCGGGATTGTTGGCTCGGGAGCCGCGATGGCCAACTGCAATTCAGGATGCCCCCAAACCGTTATGCTGAGCACATCATGGGGGCCGACACGGTACTCATAAAGTGCATCCTTCGGTAATTGTCCGTTAGGCAGCGGATCCGTCGCCTGTGCCTCACGTAGAAGCAGTTCTTGCACTACATCGGGAGTGATGCTTACGAATGTCGCTTGCTCAAGGCCCGGTTGTGCGATCTCTGCCTCCATTCCAGTACCTGCGGGCTTCGATACCGTAGCGTCCGCCTCTGTTCTAGCTACGGGTTGTTGCGAGCCGTTTTTTCCCAGCGTCTTCGAGTCGACAAACCAACCATCCATCTTTAACGCCGTCGCACCTTGTGCCTTTCTCTTCGCCGGCGTATCTATGTCGATATAGACACCCGGAGCAAGAGAGCAAGCTTGGAGAAATATGGCAAGTGCCAGACACAAACACGCGACAAAACGATGCTGACTGTAATTTTTGAAAACCATGATTTTGCCTCCAGGTCTCTTCGCAACCACGTCAATCAAGGTTTGCGGATCTCGTAAATCCGCGCGTGAACATCTGCCGCGACTTCGCCCATGACCTTGTCTTCTTGGTCCGTGATATCAATAAAACCGTTGGCCACGCTCTTGATAAATTTTCCATGGTTGCCGCCAACTTCCTGATTTTTAATCATAAAATAAAAGTTGCCGACCATGTAAGGGCGCTGCGCCAGGTCTTTGATGTAGTCCTCATATAATCGGGCGCGAGTCACTTGATCCCGGCCGTTCACGTTCACCCTTAATCCCCTACCCGGCACTGAAATTCCGTGCTCCCCTACCAGGATAGGCCGATCAGTCAAATTAGCAAGATGATCGAAGAATGCCGCGTCGAATCGCGCCGTGTAATGATCGAATGAAGCCACATCGACATGGCGCCCATAGGCCTTGACTGCGGCATCTGACCACAGCCAACCCATATTATTGCCCAGATAAAGATGATTCGGATCGATCCTTTTTAGTGTCTCGGAGAGTATCCTGAAGTAACGCTCCGCGACGACGCCAACAAAAGTCTCCATTTCTCGTCTTGCTTTCGCATGCGGGCGTCTTAAGGATTGCGGTCTTTGCAAAGCTGCAAAAGTGGAAGAATCCAGTCCCCACGACCTGTTTAATTGGCGTAAGCGCCCATCATAACGTTGTTGCAGCCATTTAACGAGTTTCCGCTTGATGGCCCAATCGCTTCCCTCCAACGCCATGATATCCCTGACGAGTTTCCAGTCAAGAATCTCCTCATTGTTGATCATATATCCCAGGAACCATGGGTCCGCTTTGAGTCCTTTTACATTAATTTCGTTCCCTAAAAACCCGCTCAAGTTCTTCTCAAAATCGTCTTCGAAAACGTCTGGTATGGCGTGACCTCTGTCTGTTAACGGCACCATTTTTACGTCTTTTCCGAGACGTAACACCACTGTGTATGGCATGGATTTCACTGCTTTGCCTTCGTCCCAAGCAGCTCTGGTAGACCACTTGCCGAGTGTATTGAAGTTCCATTTGCTGATGCGGTGCAGACTAACCCTTAACCAAGATTCGATATAGTTCTGGCCGAACTTCGCCTTCAGGTTTTCAATATAGAAATTCCCCGTTTTCGGCGGACAAGACGACGTGTACGCTTCCCGGTGATGGGCCAACATCTTACTGCGACCCGGGTTGAGCACACTGTCCATTCCGAGCGCAAAGAATAGATTTCCCTCCGGGGTGACAAACCACCATTTCCCATTTACCTTTGACACCCGGAAAAAACCGCTGCCTGTGAGTCCAAATTCTTCCTTTGAACCGGCCAGGCCTCCATACTGGTCATGGGGATAGGGAAGTGGTGGGATTTGATCGATACTGCCAACGTCTTTTTTCCCTTGCATGGCCAGCTGATTTTTTGACGATATCTTGCCATCCCAGGCCTCTCGCGTGTATTGACCGAAACAATCTACCCAAGGTCTTTGCGGGGGGATGCTCGACGTCTCATTGTCGTCACCGATCCTTTCACCTTGAAATACAACCTCGGATATTTGCAGATCCCGTCTCTTCTTGGGCACGTAAAACTCGAGTTCGACACTTCGCACCACCACGTCGGGGAGGTCCACCACTGCAGTAGGTTCCGACTCCTGTTTCCAAATCGTCGTCGCAAGAACGGAATAGGCCCCGTAGGATCCCTTTTCTTGTTTCCCTAATAAGCGGATCCCGTGACTTCCGGCGCGGAATGCGCGCGGAGTATCGCCCCTATGAATCTCTAATCTCGACAGTCTGACCTGACCGCCAAAATCGAACGCGATACGGATCACTGCTCGCTTGTTTACCCGTGACCAAGAGTGACTGCTGTTACCTGTGGTAATCCCGTCCAGCAATATCGCCTCGGAACTCTCACGGGATTGAAACCCTGCGAACGGAATCTGAACGAGCGCAGCAGGATCACTGATAAACTCGTATCCTTTCGGTGCGACGTGCGCGGCAGTTACTGACGACGAAGCTATTATTAAAGGAAACATCGCGAACGCTGCGATACCACGTCCGTTCATTGACACCAGATCATTCTAACCAGCAGCTCAAGTCTCTATTCAACAACCTCCCGACTTGCCGCACGTCATTCTCGTAGTATTCGATCAATCGTGCTCGCTCCGAGTCGGTGATCGCGCCTTGTCTTTCTACTGTATTCATCGGCCGATACAGTATTTGCAAAAACAGCGGAGAATTTTGAAATTTCCCTATCAAACGTATGTGGCCTGTTTTTCGCAGCAACACCGCCACTTTCTTCGTTAGTGTGGCTAACCACAATACCCGCGGTACCGAGGCCGGAAATACACTGTTTTTTCCGTCTGCATGGTTATAGGTGGCGTCCACTCCCAAATACTCGTACAGGTCTTTTGCAAATTGAGCGGAATTTTCTTTGAGGTCATCGTACATCAGTACGCGAAATCGGTCTGCACCGAATCTATCGAGATACATTTGCACATACTTCAGGTATTTCCCCCTCTCCAAGATTTCCGGATTCGCCTCCATGGTGCTGAAGAAATCCGGACGCGCAATGCCGTTTCTGACTTTGAAGTGATAACCCGATATAGCCCGGTCGATTGGATTCCTCAAACACGCGAATAATTTAACCTCGGGGAGATCACGGTGAATACGATTCAATGCTTCTGAGAAATAGAGATAACGTGGTGACAGTTCGCCCAAGGCCTTACAATTATCACCCGCCGGGGTAAAAAATGACGAATACCACGCGAGCCCTTTGTCATAATAATCGTCAAAAAAATGTATTTCTTTCACGCTGGGCACATAGACCTCGGGATGGGCGGCAAGAGTTCTGTACATCCATGTCGATCCGGTCTTTGCGGCCCCGACGAAAAGAAAATTGGGTAATTTCATTTCTAACGCTATGTTTTTTCGAGCTTCGGCAATTTACGCCGCGGATACAGTTCCAAAATATACTGAGTTAGATAGCCCGTACCCCACGCATTATGCATCACTATCAGTGCCGGAATTGCAGCCAGCGCACATACATCTTTACGCGCAAATGACACATAGAATGCATAAAGCACGACACTGGCAAAATAGCATATGATCGGCACAAAGAATATTGGGTGTATGACCCCTAGGACGATCAGATGGGCTTCCGCGATTACCCATAATGGAGGTAATTTCTGCCTCAGGCGCGACGGTATCCGGTGCTTCATTATGGTCATACAACGCCCTTTCCCATACAGAAAATATTGTCGCACAAGGTCGCGTAATCTGCTCCTTGGGTAGTATTTCAATCTCAACTCCGCATTCAAAAAGATGCGCCCCCCTGCCTGTATTATTCTGTAGTCCAACTCGGCATCTTCATTATGCGTGAACTCCTCATCATATCCGCCGACTTTTTCCAAGATCCCCCGAGTGAAACACGCATGGTGGCCGTGGTCTACCCAACCGGAACTACTACCACCCCATCGATGAGCGGAGAAACCCGTGCCAATAGCACTGTTCTGTGCATAGGCTACGCCGCGCTGCATGCAGCGCACACCTATCGTCTCCATCGCGACGACAACTGAATCGGCCTCTTTGTCGCGCAAAGTCGTAACCAATTGTCTTATATAGTCTTGGGGATAAACCGCATGCGCATCCGCCCTGATAACCAATTCCGAAAGACTGTCGAGCTCCCTCAAACCGATATTCATCGCAGCGGATTGAATACGCTTCTCGTTTCGAAAAAGCCGTATCTGTGGATACGAATCCATGAGTCTCTTCACGATTGCAACACTTTCGTCCCGACTTCCCCCATCTACAATCAGGACTTCCATTCTATCTGTCGGGTAACCGAGCATGATGCTTGTGATGCATGTTTCCACATATTCTTCCTCATTGAGGATCGGAATTATTACGGAAACAAACGGATAAGCTTCTTTCTGCATCGGCCCCTCGGGATAAGGAGGCGACGGAACAGACAACCCCTTACTCTTCGTCTCTTTCGGCTGACAGCCGCATAGTATTATCCTAGGTCAACCCGGGTGCCGTGACAAGCGGTTAGATCGTCTCGCGCGCGGTCCGAAATCCAGAAAAATAGCGGTCGGAGTCTGTGACTTCGACCCCTACTTTTTCATCGCTCCAGCGCGGCGCTCGTCCCCGCCTTGTCCCCGCACAGCAGGGGAATAACAGGGGAACCGGCCGCGCGATCTCTTCCCCCATCATCCGTGATCCTGACCACCCTTACCCCGGTAATTGTTTCGTCATTGAGACATCCCAGAAACGAACTGAAGTTATGCATATATCTATCTGTTAATAAGATAAAAAGCGCCGCAATCAGTCCAATATTTCTGTGCAATTCTGAGACACCTAGCGTCTTGTAGGTACATCCTTAAGATCTGGTTTTTCAATGAAAACAAGGGGTTAGCGTGACTGGCACAAATTTTGCGAATTCCCTATCGCTATCGCGCGTCACTACGGCTGACTGGGGCAGTCGCTGCTGACTGGAAAATCGATGCTGACTGGGGGATTCGATGCTAAAAAGGTATAACCGACTGTTTAAGCTCGTCTTATTCTTGTTGGACATCACGCTGATCACGCTCGCATATGTGTTTACCTATTGGACATATTATGGTGTCGCGCCGAACCCGGAACTGCTGGCGGTTGAGCATTTCATTTATCCCATCGTAATCATCGTCGTACTGTTTGCCGCTTCGTTCAAGGCCTTCAGGCTGTATCGGGCATTTCGTGTCACATCCCCTTTTGCCGAGACGCGGGATGTTTTGCACGCATCTGCGATAAGTCTATTGGCAATAGTGACCGTACTCTTCTTCTTGGATTTATCCGCTTACCCGAGAGATTTTCTCGCTGTGTTCTGGGGCTTGGCTGTAGGTCTTGTTGTAGTCGTACGCTGGAACGCCCGACAAGTACTGAAATATTTTCGCAAGTTAGGATACAACCGACGACGCGCTCTGATTATCGGCACCGGTCCTTTGGGACAGCAGATTGTCACAACACTCAAGCACCAGGACGATCTCGGAATTCGTGTGGTTGGATACATGACCAGAGATACATCGGAGGTCGGGAAATATATTCAGGGAATCAAGGTGCTCGGAGGGGAAGAGTTAATCGACGAGATCGGCCAACGCTTGAAAGTAGACCAGGTCTATGTCGCGCTACCTGAAGAAAATGCCGCAAAGAATCGAGAGGTGCTCTCCAAGCTTTCCATTCTTGCTGTTGACCTGCGCATCGTTTCCGATTTCTCGGAGTTCATGTCTGTAGGAACGTCAGCGGAGCTGTTCGGCAATTTATCTATCACCACCTTACAGGCGGCACCTATATACGGCTGGAAAGATTTCCTTAAAAGAAGTTTCGATCTGACGTTTTCATTATTGGTACTTTTGTTGATCTGGCCGCTGCTAATCGCCATCGCGTTGCTGATTAAAACCACCTCCACAGGTCCAGTTTTGTTCATTCAACCACGTGTTGGTTACGAAGGACGAATATTTCCGCTGTTGAAATTCAGAACCATGTGCCGGGACGCCGAAGGCAAGGACGGCGCCACCTGGACCACACCGGATGATCCCAGGCGCACAACCATCGGACGCTTTTTGCGTAAATTCAGCCTCGATGAATTACCGCAGTTTTTCAACGTGCTGATGGGTCATATGAGTGTAGTGGGCCCGCGTCCGGAACAACCGCGATATGTGGAAGAGTTCAGGCAATCGATTCCTTATTACATGGCAAGGCACAAAGTCAGGCCCGGTATTACTGGATTGGCTCAGATCAGTGGATGGCGGGGTAACACGTCTATCCCCGAAAGGATCAAATGCGATCATTCATACATACGGAACTGGTCGTTCTGGTTGGATCTGAAGATTATCACATTGACACTGAGCAGAGGCTTGTTCAGCCACAACGCCTACTAGCCGGCGGTGTGCCCCACGCACATTTCCGGATGATGGAGCAGGTATAGGGAGTCGCGGCCGCACTTCAGCTAAGAAAATGGGGCCGGAATAACACCCGGCGCCATTGTATTTTGTGTCCTTGCTCATCCCCGAATGTCACCTTGATCGGTTGTTATTCTCAGTAACCCCAACTCTGTCTTGCCACGTCTCTGCAACTCACCTAGGCTTTGTAACGAAAGACTCCCAATGAGTTGTGGGTTTGGTATCTGGAGTACGTGTAAGCCCTTTTCGATGAAAAAACTTCTTGTGATTGGAGTGCCGCGTTCGGGAACAAGCTGGGTGGAAAATATCCTCGGTCTAGCGCGCGGTGTCGAGAGAGTATTCGAGCCGGATAATGAGAAAACAAGTTTGCTTGGTTATTGTTTTAAGCAAAGATTACTCAGGTTTCCGGTATTAGCGGCAACAGATACCCATCCTGTTTACGCACACCTATGGCGTATTGCGTATTATGCACCCCAAGCTGCCCTCATGAGTAGGAGCCCTCTGACTCGGCTATTGATGGTCAGAAAGGGATCGCTAGAAGAATGGATCCGAGCGAAAGAGCGGATTGTCAGCAATGGATCTGGGGCCGCGCCAGCAGGGCCACTAAGGCTAACTGAAGAAGTCTTATGCAGGTACCTCCGCGTGATGAAGCTAGACGCGGCATCGACGCGAGAGGATAGACAGCAGCAGACCACACGACTAGTGAAGTCGGTTCACGGTGTATTGTGCCCGGAGTGGATTGCGGCGACCATCGGTGTCGATCATGTGATTGTGGTTCTTCGCAGTCCGTTTGCCGTCATTGACAGTTGGAAGCGAATGCACATATATGACGGGGTGCGCCCCGGATGCCTGCAAAAAAAGCACGTTGAGAAAGTATTTGGCATGGAGAGCTATGTAAAGGACGAAACAAGTCCTAATCTAAGGAACATGGCCACGCAGCTCGCTATCATGTATCGATTTCTGGAGGATGCCCTGCACTCTAATCCAGGCTGGATAACGGTTCGCCATGAAGATTTCTGCAGCGACCCAACTGCGAAGTTTTGCGCACTATACAATCGCGTTGGACTACTATTCGATGATCGTATTGTTAACGGCATCGATGCCCGCAATCAGCAGGGTAGCGGGTTTCAAACGCAAAGAGTAGCCTCGAAAGAAATTGGTAAATGGCGGAATAGGTTTTGCGCGTCAGAAATGGCTGAGATCGGCGGTATTTTTAAGGACGCAGATTTAGCCCACTGGATCTAAACTGCATGTAACACCAAGCCGGCCAGGAAGAAGGATAGTGTTGCCCGAAAAATATCCATGATACTTAGTAAGAACGCTAAGCATCCATGTGCGCGGCATTCGAATAACGAATGGTAACGCCGGCACTCATGTTTCAGAGGTTATGGGCTTTGACGCATAGTCGCGTGTGGTGGGGGCTCATCACCATATACAGTGGAGTGTTCGCGCAGTATCTTCTCCATTTTCTAGCTGCCGCGACGCTGGGCGCCGAGACGTATGGTTTTTTCACTCTGGGTCTCACCATTGTTACGGTAGGCTCGGCGGTGTGCCAGATGGGATTCAATCGTGGCATCATAAAGTTAATCGGTGTCTATAACGCCACCAAGCAAAACGAACTCCTCATGGGGGCTGTCCACGGAATCTTCCTAACGGTTGCAATATTCTCAACCGTGGTTGCGGTCGCGGGATTTCTAATAGTCGATACAACCGTCGAATCTACGGTCCAAGGCGGACAAAAACAGTTGCTCAATGTCCTGCGTCTTTCGGTCATAACAATTCCGTTCGGCGCTTTATTGTTGTTGTCACAGAACATGGCGCGGGGATTTGAGAGGATTGCGTTGGCCAATCTACCGTATAACACGCTGATCCCATTAATTTTGATTCTATATATACTACTAGTGGGCGGCGACGAAATTCACGCACAGCATTTGATAATCGTATATGCGGCAACTGCCCTAGTATTCATGGTTGCCGTTTACGCTTATGTAAACAGCCTGCCTGAGACGCGAAGGCTTCGAGGCCTGCAGAAATGTTTTGCTTTTAAGAAATGGTTTGATATGGCTTTACCCTTATGGGCGTTTTCAACTCTTAATCAGCTTCTGCAACGCAGCGATATATTAATTCTCGCACTTTTTGTCCCACTCAGAGACCTTGGAGTTTACGCACTGGCCTCGAGAATAAGTCAGGCTGTTACGATCGCGAACCGCGCATTTAATCGCTACTGGGCTCCGGTCATGGCCAAACATCATGCCCTCAATGATGACGGAAGCTTGCACCAAGTGGTAACACAGACGGCGCGACATACATTCACGTTTACGCTTTTTGCTGCAATTATATTAGTGCTTATTGGCCAAGCGGCCATCGATCTGTTTGGCGAGAGTTATAACGGTGTATACATTTTAATGATCGTCCTGCTAGCTGGTCGGCTGGTTCATGCATTCTTTGCGCCCGCGATAATGTTTTTACAGATGACGGGGCGCGAAAGATACGCAACGAAGCTTCTGCTTATCATTGGGAGCCTAGCGATCATTGCACATTTACTGATCATCCCAAAATTTGGAGTTATGGGGGCGGCAGTTGTCACCAGCGGCGCAATGTTGACGCTGGCCGTCGCCTCGGCAGGGGCAAGCAAGCGGCTCGCCAATTGTTACACCGGTGCATTTTAATTATAGAATGCAATAAGAAATATGAAGCGGATATTTATTGTTGGGTGTCAACGTTCGGGAACCACGCTTCTACAGAGTTTGATGGCGTCGCATTCGCAAATCACTTCTTTCACGGAAACACATTTTTTTTATAAAGGCTTTTATCCGCTACCGATCGGGCATTATCTGCTAAAGAAAGGTACGGGCTTTCTGGTTGGCAAATTCATGGAGGAAAACCATGTGCATAGCAACCCTATTGCGACATGGCCAGTATCGCGTAGCGGCAAACAGACCGTATTGGAAACGGCTCAGAAGCTTATAGCAATCCTGGATGCGGCTGCCATTGAGCGCGACAAAGTCGTTTGGATAGAAAAAACGCCCAATCACTTATTCTTCATTCCATTGATCAAGCAAGTCATACCAGATGCCCTTTTTATTCACGTGACACGAAGGCCGGAAAACGTATTACCCTCTCAATACACAGCCAGTAGGCAGTGGGGAAGGCCCAAGAGTTATCTGGAATGCGCCCTGCACTGGGTGCTGGCAATCTACACCAGTGATCGATATCTTGCGGAACCCGGGCATTACTGCATTTCGTATGAGCGACTGGCGTCAAATGCCGAGCCGCAGTTAAAGAATCTTTTTAAATGGCTGGATATGCCGTGGGAGGACACAATACTGGAAGAATATAAATCAACGGCACGGCAGGTAATTACGCCTGAGGAATCTTGGAAACAGAATAACTATACAGAGATTGAGCACAAAAGGACGAACCGATTTGACGATCTTCCATGGCACGCGCGCTCACTGATCAACATCAGTCGCGCACATGCGAAATTTTTACGAATCACGCAGCGCTATAATTGCGTCGCATAAGCCGCTGTATGCCGCAAGCATGAGTATTAAACTTCCATTTCGAGCAGCGGCGCTGTTAGCGATACTGACCGCCGAAGTAATCACGTCCGTAGCGTCTACGTCAGATGTCGTGCAGGCCGCCAGCGTTAGCGCAATCGTGCTTGTCGTGGGGCTGGGGATTTTCGTCACATGGTGCGTCAGGCCATCGTTCGAAACCAGTGGATTTGCCGTACCGTTCCTCGGCGCCATCGCAATTCTGGCAATCGTGGGAGCATGGGGCGTATTTCTGGCTCTCGCGCACGCCAATGAACCTTATTATTTGTTTGCCGATGCGTACCACTGGTTCGTGGAACTCGTGTTGATCGCGCTGTTCACTATCTGGGCGCTATCGCGGAGCGACGCCGAGCAGATAGTGACCATTATTGCCATATTCGGACTGATACAGGGTATCGTCGGGTTACTCACATTCTGGCTTGCCGTCAACGGCATACTGCCTGGCGCGCATCTCGTACCGTCCGCCGGCATATGGCGTTTTGATTCAATAAGGGGTTTCCCAGAGTTTATGCTGATTCCCGTGACCGCAGCGCTCATCGGTGCTGACGTGCGAAAAATATGGTTGAAGTGGGTCTTATGGCTGGCGTTTGGGTCGTTGATTATCGTCCTGATAGTAACGTTAAAGCGTACACTGTGGGTAAGTTATGCGTTGGCGGTTGTGTTGCTGTTAGCGCCCAGATTGATGTCACTGCTAATCGCTGGAACGGCGCTTTTGCTCGCGGTAGTCCTGATCGAATACTCGCTCGATCCGCGCTTGCTCGCCGAGAGCTTCGAGTTTCTGATATACAACCCGAATAATCCCGACAGCTTCAGTGGTCGGCTAGCACAAATTTCTTCCGTTCTGCCGCACATCGCCGAAGAGCCGTTGGGGTACGGGTTTGGTACCAAAGTAGAAGCGTATTGGCCAGGGCGTGATATCTATGGATTTGTTCACTACATCCACAACCTCTATGTAAGCTATACCCTGCAATTAGGTCTCGGGGGCATGTTGGTGGTTGCTACGGTGGGTGGTTGGCTTTTCTGGAAACATTGGGGTTTGCTGCAACACAGAACCGAATGGCGATGGATCCTAAGGGGCGGTTTTGCGAGCTTGTTCGCGCTGGCAGTTAACGGGCTCATGTTGATTTCGACCCATACCGTTTTCGCGGGTTTCGTAATTGGTCTTGGAATAGTCGCAATTATTAACACCCAAATACAGTTGTCCAACTGGCGCGAGCCCTCCAACAGGACATAGCATCAGCACACGCTGGCCGGTGGGTTATTGAGCGGAGCACAAGCCGAGGCGGTCGAGCCAGTCGCGTTGATTCTAGCCCGTATATTGCACCAAGGCGGCAAAAAAAATGGCTAACGGTTTGTGTGGAATAAGAAATTCGACCAATGTCCGGTGTGATGTTTTATGGTCGAGTGTGTGATTTCGCAGTAGTGCAGTCAGGATTTGATGCGGGTGTCTCGGTTGCAAGGAATTAGCGAATTGCGATTCAGTTTAAGGCGACTTAATTTCCCGTCGTAGGTTATTTCCGGTGCTCGAGGGCGGATAAGGACTTGACACGGAGGCCCTTTTTTAAGCACAATCGAGGCTCATACGAGTGGGGGGACTGTATGAAAACAAGCAGTGGTTTATCGCTGCGTGGTGATCTCTCACCGGATACGCGCAGGCGACTTCTGATCATTTCTAAAAACACGCCCTACAGCGGGCTCATTGACCAGTCGCATACGCATAGAAATTGGTGCGTCGACGTTTTTCCGAATTTCGACGACGCTCAAGATAACGCGTTGATGCACGGACCTCGGGTGGGGTTGGTTGATTTCGAACTCCTGCAAGACACAGCGCTCATGAGGCGTTGGGAGGAGTTTTGTGTGGCCCATCCAGGAATCGAATGGATAGCGTTACTTCCTCAAGGCGCGGAATGCAACGGCGAAATCCGTCAACTGATCCGGCAACGTTGTTACGATTTTCATACTCTGCCTTTAGACGTGTCGCGCTTGCTGGTCACGGTCGGACATGCCTACGGCATGGCTGAGCTTGAATCACACCACCCGATAAGCCCTACAGCAAAGGGAGAGAGCAACGGACACGGCATCATAGGCGAAAGTGCTGCGATAAGGGGTTTTTGTAAAAAGCTAGGAAAAATCGATCTGGTTGATACCCCGTTGTTAATTAGTGGAGAAAGTGGCACCGGTAAGGAACTCGTAGCTCGCGCTGTTCATGAGCGATCTCGCCGCAGTGGTGGGCCGTTTATCGCGGTCAACTGCGGTTCCATTCCACCGACGCTGATACAGTCCGAGTTGTTCGGTTACGAGAAGGGGGCTTTTACCGGCGCGTCACATCGTAAGATGGGAAGAATGGAGGCCGCTGCCGGGGGGACTATTTTCCTGGATGAGGTCGGTGACCTGCCTTTGGAGTTACAGATAAATTTATTGCGGTTTCTGCAGGAAAACACCATAGAAAGAGTCGGTAGCCACAAGAGTATTTCAGTGGATGCACGGGTCATCGCTGCTACACATGTCGATTTGGAGGAAGCGATTGCGGAGAAGCGTTTCCGCGAAGATCTGTATTACCGGCTGAACGTTATACACCTCGAGGTTCCGCCGCTTAGAAAGCGAGGCACCGACATTGGCCTATTGGCGAAATATTTCTTTGAAGTCTTCTCTGAGGAAAAAAGTCCCACTGTGCGGGGCATCAGTCAGAGCGCGCTGGACGCAATGTATCGTTACACCTGGCCGGGCAATGTGCGTGAACTGATGAACCGTATGCGCCATGCGCTGGTCATGTCGGATAGCAGGCTAATTACACCCGCCGATCTCAGATTGGATGGAATGGAATCGAGTGCAAACGTCATGCCTTTGGACAAGGTTCGCTCCGTGGCTGAGAAAAATGCGGTTTCTCAGGCGTTGAAGGAAACGGGATACAAAATATCGGTCGCAGCGCGCCAGCTGGGTATATCCCGTGCCACGCTATACCGCCTGATGACCAAGTACCAGCTTCACAGCGAGTAGTCGCTATTCAGGCCGGGTTATTGTGGGTTCAGTGTCTGCAGGATTTCTTGTGCCCGCTCGCTGACCTTCGAATCCGGATCTTTTGCGGCCTTAGCCAAAACATCGCGTGCCTGGTTTATCTCTAGTTTAGTTACCGCATCCAGCGCCCTTAGCCTCAACCCCGGGACCGAATTGGTTAATGCCGTCTTGGTTATCAGTTCGGCAGCGGCATCCGAAGTATCCATCTCCATCAACATATCCACAGCGGAGATTCGTAGCTGCGGATCTCCCGTTGCTATCGCCCCATCCAGGGCCGAGACGAATTCGCCTTCATATCTACCCGTGTCGCTATGCAGCACCCGTATTGCTTCTAACGCGTCCAGGCGTAAGCCAGACGCCGCTGATGAGCTTGCCAAGGAGCTCAGGGCCGGTATCAAACGCTGCACGTGTTCTTCAGGCAAATCCTGGTCACCGAGCAGGCTGAAAGCACTTTTCTGAACACCTGAGTCCGTATCGCTAATGGCTCGTTCCAGGGCCCTGACGTATTGTTCATACTCTCCCACATCGTTCGCGACATCGGACAAAGCATTGAGGGCGCGTTCTCTAAGCCGCGGGTCGGCCTCCGACTCGATCATAGAAACCAGGAGACGCTCGCGCTCCGCTGCAATTCGCATCGGAGCAGGCGCCTCACTGGCATCCTCCATGGGTAAACCCGATAACACCTCGATCGCGGTCCCTCGAACGGTGGCATCTCCATCTTGCATCGCCGCTGCCAGCGTATCTCCAAGAATTTGCGCATTGTCCGGCGTATAGCCGGCATCACCGATGGTCTTGCCGAGTAAGGTCAAGGCTTCGCGCCGCAATTCAGAGGAATTATCTCCCCTGGCGATGGTTGCGATTGGATCGAGCGCGATGGCCAATGTGCCATCCAAAAACATGGTTGCCATGGAGCGCAGTGCTTTGCGTCTTATCTCGGGATCAGCGTGCCCGAGCGCATCGACGAGTGACGACTCCGATAGCGCAACGTCCGCGGCAACGGGACTGACCGGCGTTTTTGTTCGGTCCGTCGCCGGGCCTATGAGGATCTCACCCTTATCGGGTAGGAATACTCTTATTCCGGACTTGGAAGCGATCGCGGTTGCTTCTGCTTTTGGAATTGTGTACGTCATCAAGTAGTCCACGCCTTTTAATAAAGATTTGAGCCCCTGAATCAGCGGAACGCGGGAGTACTCGGCATACACCGCTGTATCCAGCTCAGTTTCGGCAACGATATATAATTCGATGTGTGCCTGGATCTGGGATTGAGATTTGAGGTGTGCTAGCACCTTACGCAATGGCTCGCCATTGACATTGGCATTCATCAAGGTGCCATCTTGCACTATGGACACCGATCCGGTGGGTTCAGTGACATCGGTGGCCGCCGCCCAGGTAACGCAGGTGGAAATCAGCACCAACACCGCAGCACGGGTGCTGGCTTTCAGGATCCGCGTGACGGACTGCATGAGTGACATGCCAATAGCTCTCCAATCACGATAATTCCGCTCCACCTGGACGAAACCAATGTGTCGCAGGGGACTTAAGCCATTGGTTTTCGCGGTGCCCATACCACGTGTCTGAGCCAGGGCCGGGATCGGCACATATCCGTTACAAACTGTCACACCGGACATCGAATGAATTGTTTAATTCAAACAAATTCTTGCGCTGTTTTCAGCTGGTTGGGCTGATACTCGGGCCTGCGGCGCGAAATCGCCTCAGGGCTCAATCTGCGCGTTACTTAAACCACAGCATTAAATGCGGCGCCCATTCCGGGTGGCCGGCTTGCTCCGCGCCCTCGCGCGAATAATAGAACACTCTGCCATTCTTGCTCTCATCGCGTTTCTTTATCAACCACGCTTTGGCGCCGTCGAGTATATCCTGCGTAACGCCCCACTCAACCGGGGTGCCCTCTGCCATGTCGTTGGTGTGCACCACCGGCGCCGCGGTAGCGTCGCCGAATTCTCCACCGTCCCATGGCACACTACAATCCCGTTTCTTGTTTTCGATCGCCTGGTCGGTGCGGCATTTCCAGGTTATGCCCCTGCCGCTCCCCCGAGTTCGCTCTGCCGCGTCCACGCCCATCCACTTGCCATCACCCTCCATAAAGTTGACCGCTGACGGGTGGGCATCCACCGGACGGCCGTTCCACCACTTGCCGGGATTCTTGGCGACATGGAGTACCAGCGTCGCGTATTGGACTGCGGCGCGGTCCACCCGGTTCAAATTGAACCGCACCACCGCGCGCGCGGCCTTGCTAGTGGCGTCGGTCTCCTTGAGTCTTAGCTGTGGATTAATTCCTTCATTGCGATTCTTTGATGACAAAAGAAGAGTACTGTCCTTCTTTACGTTATAGCGCGTGCCGGGTTCTGGCGGAATGCATTCCGCACCGCTTAGGATACCCCGGTAGCAGAATTTTTCGCGCAACACGTCCTCGTTGATGCCGCCGTTGAGTTGCGCATCCGCAGCGATTATTTCCAGGGCCGCCTGGGTCATGGTCGCGGCGCAAGGGACCGAAAACTGGTGCTCGAGGACGATCTGATCGGTCGTGGGTCCCCCCACCACATCACGGATCTCCCACAACGCAGCGGACCAGATCTCGCCGTCGTCGTGCTCGTCTCCGACCAGATCTTGTGGATAGAGCTTGTTGCCGTCGACACGGCGCAGGCAAGTGGGATTGCCGCTGCGGTAAGACGTGCTGTCCCACTCGCCGACGCATGCCGCATGTACGGACTGGTATTCCAGGTTCCCACTATCGGCGTAGAAGGAAGCCGCCAGATAGTCGCCGAATCCCTCGCCCATCGCGCGCATGTCACCGTCGTTTAGCCGGCCCGGCCAACAACTGTTCTGATTGCGTTGTATGGCATGGCCATATTCATGAACAACAATGTCAGCATCTTCGGCGTCGTCTACACCGCCGTCGCCGAACTGCAGGGTGTCCGCGTTGTGATCATAATAGGAATTGTCGTCGCTGAACCAGTGGACGTTTGCCCGGGTCGGGAAGTCTCGAATGCCGTTGGCTGTGCCCGAATCGTCGTCATAGCCCAGGGTATGAATATGGCGCTGCACCGAATCGATGGCGTGATAAGCGACCACCTGCTCGAAGCGGGGGTCACTGCGGTCGTAAAAATACATGCGGTCGGCTTCGTCGGCGTCGGCGCAACCGTCGGCACGCGGGCAAGTCCAAGTCGGTGGGTAGTGGCTTGCCACATCGGCAAATTCACCCTTAAGCAGAGTACCGGCGTCAAGCCCTTGGAGCTCGACGTCGATCCGTGCAGCGTCCAGCATCGCGTCGGTGACGTCGGCGTTGTCCGTCAACGTGGTGTTGCCCGAGGTCTGTACCGGATTGGGCTCGTATACGAAACCCCGTCCAGAATTGGAGAAAACGAGAAGATTTTCCTGCAGCAGAAGCTCACCGGTGTTCGCGTCCACGAGGGTCAGGAAATCACCGAGCGGCCTGCGGCTGTGGATCGCCAACTTCCACGCCAGCACCAACTGCTGGCCAGCCACCGGGAACCAATTCAACTCCGCGTCTGTCGCGGCGCTCAATTCCGGATCTTCCTCACCCGAATGTTGGCTTAGCGCAGCGGCGGCAATGGTTTCCGCCTCGGCTTTGGAGATTGCCGGCGTGGTGTTGCCCACAACCCGCGGATTGCGAATATAGCCGCTGTGCACTCTATGGATACGCCCGCCCGCGTTCTGGCTGACAGTCACATAGGCGTTGTACACCGGGTAGCCGGCAAATACCTGCTGAAATCGCGTATGGCTCGTGCTCAGACCACGTTTCGTTTCCAGGGTCTTCAAATCCGAGTCGTCGCCACGCAAATCCAAGCCGTAGGCATGGCGCTTGAGAAAGTCCCTGGTGCTGCGTTCAGATTGTGATCGCTTTCCCGGATGATCGCATTGGCTGAACGTGGTGACGTTCTTCCAACGACGTGCCGCCGCACAAGGCAGACCTGCGGCCGGAATTTCCGCGCCCGGTGTGGTTGCTAGCGCCCGGGCACGCGCATTGGGCCGTTTGTCCTGGATCCCCGGCCGCGGGCCGTCCTTCGCCGCGAACGCCGGCAAACCATTGACGAGAAACGCCACCCCCAGTAGCAACACGGCGTATGGACGGAAACCTGCTGCGCGACGATTCATAAACTATTCCCCCAGATTCTTGCCGTCACCTGCTGGCGACATATCGACAACACCCACCGAGCCGTTTCCGGCCAATGTCGGCAATCTCTACACCAACAGGATGGCGACCCCACTGTTCAGCATCGACCAGCGTGTGTCAATCCCCCCACCGCTGGAACCTGCGCAAATAATATCATTTTTTGTGCCAAAATTACAGTGATTAGCAGGCATTTCTCGCCCGGAACCGGGGGCGCTGGCGCAACACTCGTGCATCGCAGTGCGGTGCCTGGGGCGAGACCCATAGCCGGCGAATGATGCCCAAGCCAGGGTGCACGAGGTCCAGTCAGGGTCGGGACAGGGTGAATACGGGAACTCCGGGGTAAATCGTCGCATTGGCGCGAATGCTGACCGTTTATCGTGGTTTGCGCCCGCGGGTGAACGATGCGGGTTGCTCGTCTATCGTGCCCCACCAGAGACCCGCAGCACGCAGTATTGCGGTGCTGCAAAGCGACAACTAACCGGGCTGGGTCGGCGCGTGTCGAGACTCCGACCTCGCGTATTAGGGTGTGGTTCCCGTTTGGTTCAGCCACACCTGTACATGCGGCAGTGCATCCTCGGGTTGCCCGGCAACCTGTTTCTTCCCGAACACGGCCCGCTTGCCCGTCACCCCACCCATGGTTACCGCTACATCCAAGCGTCGATCATTGTTCACGTCCGCCATTGCGATGCCCCACGTGACCTCCAATCCGTCGCGCGGGAGACCGGTTTCCAACTCGGTCCAACCGCCTCGACCATCTCCCCGCAGCACAAACAATCCATACCGGCTGGTTGCATCCTTCGCCATCCGTCCACCCACCACCATATCCAGATCGCCGTCCCCATCCAGATCCCCCAGTGCCACGGCGAGGGCCCCTCCCCGCATGGATGGCAGCACATCGGGGGTTCGTTGCCACCACCCGCCGCTGTTTTGTAGAAATACTTCCGGCCCGTTGATCCGGTTGCCAACGAGCAGATCGACACGCCCGTCCTGATTGATGTCTCCCGCCGCGATGCCCCAAAACAGCCCACCGATAATTGGCGTCGGCAGGCCGTTGGACCACGGCTGCCAACGCCCGTTTCCGTCGCCCCGCCACACGCGGGGTCCGGCATAATAGGTGGCCGCCACATCCGCAATGCCGTCACCGTCAATGTCCTGCAGCAGAAATTTATTGGCCCAGCCACCCCTTTGGATATCGTTATTTTCGGGATCAACGGCGCTGGGCAATCCGTCCACCCCGGTTTCGATCCAGTTCGTTCCAGTGCCATCTCCGAGCTGCACGGCGAAACCGCCGCGGTCCGAGGCCGAGACGACCAGATCCAGAAATCCGTCCCGGTCCACGTCGCCTACCGCCAGATGCTCCGCGCCGATAAAGGGATTGGGATCGTCTTCCGGTACTTCCTGGGCGATCGCTGGGTTCAACGCCGCGGTGGTTAATTGCCAGCGACCGCGGCCGTCCCCCAGGAATACGTACGCCCCGCTGCAGTGGTCGGCGACCGCCAGATCTACATGCCCGTCCCGGTTTATGTCTGCGAGATCGAGGCCACCGCCGCAGGACCCATCCTCAACCACGAGTCCCTGTGATACGTCGGTCCAACGTCCCTGTCCATCGCCCAGCCACATACCCGCCCCATCGCCCAAACGCCGGTGCGCCGCCAGATCGAGATACCCGTCGGCGTTGACATCGGCAAACACGGGAGCGCCCTTCCAGTGGCCGTCTCGCGGGAGACCGTCGGCGGCAAGGGCAAAGCGCAACGTCTTAGATTCGATCCCACTCGAGTTCGCCGGGGGCTCGATGGTTTGCTGCGTGGTGCAAGCACCGCATCCAATGGTTATCAGAATTGCGCGCATCAGCTTCAGGTGATTCTGTACGTACGTCATGGGCGACACTTGTGGATTTGCGTTGCTTACCGTGGCGCGTACCAATGGTTCCAATTTCCATCCACGCGCAGCCCATCAGCAACAAAGATCGCCTCACGCGTGTCAAGCCTTGCCGCCTCGGGTCGATGATCTCTGCAAGTATAATGGACTTCAGATACAACTCTAGAAAATCAGCGGTCGGAGTCCATGACTCCGGCTGCTGATTTTCATCAATGCAGACCAAGGTTCAGTTTTTTTCCGGAGGGTCGTCTTCACCGACTCTGAATTGGATGGTACCGGACCTCCTTCCCGCGTGATTCACCGTTACTGCCGCGATGCCGACATTGTTGCCTGAGCCGTCTTCGTACTCGGTGACGAGCACGCCCAAGAGACCATAACCTTGCTCGGACTCAGCGCGGAAATACGCAGAGGTTGTCTGCAACTGATCAAAGGTGAAGGTCTCGTGCGCGAAATCAATCGTGCTGTAGTTTGCGGCCGTATCGCCGAGGACCATACGCCACCAACTGTCCGCTGATTCTCGCGCGCCGCTGAACTTCACCCGGTTCTCATTCCAGACGTCGAAGACGATGGTCTGCGGCATTGGGTTCGCGAATCCGACCGGTGACAGGTCCTGGGTACAACTCGACACCGACAGGAAATTGCCCGCGATTCCGACATCCGTGGTCCCAGGCAGGGAGATGACGGCCGATTTAGGGCTGAAATGTCCGATGAGGTACCGCCCGCACTTGTCGTACGCGCCATCGACCGCGGTACCGTTCAGGTCGAGGGTACCCGGCGTGGCCCCGACTTGTTGCTTATTCTTGATGCCGCGGGTGTAGGACTGATAGGCGTTGTAGGTGTAAGCAGTGCCGTCGCTGGTATCGACGATGGTGGCGGTGCCCGACAGGTGGTTCCATTTGACCTGGGTGCCGCCGCCAACGGACACCGCCCAACACATGAGTTGGCCGGTGCCGGTATTCGTGCTGGGAAAGTCCGGCGCCTGTATCGTGCCGGTGCCATCCTTCGCCTCCCAGTACACAGGTTGGGTCCTTTTCACCCTGAACATGAAGTCCCGCGTCGGCTTAACCAGCGGGTCGTCGGTGAACTCACCGTAATAACACGTGACATCGATACCCCCGGTCATGTCGTTGGTGAGGCGAATGATCGTGTTCCGCGTCCCCGCGGTGTCGATTTCGGGGAAGATGAGCAGACTCCCTTTCTGCGTGGTGTTGACGATATTCGGCGCCGCCAGCGCGCCGCCGGCAAACAGAAATATCCCTAGCATGGTCCTGCGTAGCAGGAATAGGATCACGACAAGTCCCCACCCGTCATTTAAGTTATCGCACAGTTACGCGAAATATAGCCGCAAACACCGTGCCAAGTGTAATAAGTCTTTGTTTTTAAATGCGAATTGAATAGTATTGACAGATCGGCGACCGCCAACTGTCGCACATCTGAACACCGAGGCGGTGCGACTGCCGGAAAACTTTACCAATGAAACAACGTGTTGTGGACCCTAACCCACCTCAACTCTCAACTGTATCAATACTGAGACACCCGCATCGTTCCACGCACGCAACAAACAGCGGGGCGAGCGACACCTGTCTTGCCTCGGTTTGAGTTGGCACCCCCGGTTGCTAGGATCACCGCAATCCACCGCGTCCCGCCGTCCGATCGCTTCGCAATCGTTCGGGTTGCGGGGCGCCAACGCGCGACCGGCGCGTCGGCGGTTACCGGACTACCACTAGCGACGGGTGGCCCCAGTGGTGTTGAGCCACACCTGAACGTGGGGTAGCGGCCGGCGGTCGGTGCTCTGCGCGCCGGCACCGCGCATTGGCTGCGTGTTCACCGCCACATCCGGCCGTCCGTCGCGGTTGACGTCGCCCGCCGCAACGCCCCACACAATTCCCAGCCCAGTGCTCGGGAGGTCGGGTGCCTGCGTCTCGGTCCACTGACCGCGGCCGTCTCCGCGCAGCACATACAAGCCGTACGGCGCATACTTCTTTCTCGTCAGCCTGCCGGCGACGACCATATCCAGGTGGCCGTCTACGTCGAGATCGGCCAGCGCCACGCCGCGGGCGCCGCCGCGTAGCCTGGGCATCGGGTCGGGGGTCCGTTGCCATGAACCGTCGGCGTTCTGAACAAACAATTCGGCACCGTTGACCTGGTTTGCGACCAGCAAATCCAGCCGGCCGTCCTCGTTGATATCGCCGAGCGCCACGCCCCAAAAAATTCCGGTCACGCTCGCGGTGGGTAAACCCGTCGACCGCGGTTGCCAGCGCCCTTTGCCGTCGCCCTTCCACACCCGAGGCCCCCGGTAGTAACTCGCGGCGACGTCCAGGTGGCCGTCGCCATCGACGTCGTGCAGTAAGAATTTGGTGACCCATCCGCCCTGCTCGGGGTCTCTGATTTCCGGATCATCGTGGCTGGGCAAGCCGTCGTCACGGGTCTCCTTCCACACGGTTCCCGAGCCATCTCCCAGGTACACGGTGAAGCCACCGCGATCGGACGCGGCGGTCACTAAGTCCACAAATCCGTCCTCGTTGACATCGCCGACCGCCAGTTGCTCGGTGCCGACATAGATGTTGTGCTCATCGTCACCCACGACCCGCGAGATCTCCGGGTTGAGTTCGGATGTGGCCGCCCGCCAGGTGCCGCGCCCATTCCCGAGATAGACGAAGGCGCCCTCGCAGTGGTCGCCCAGCGCCAGATCGAGATGCCCATCGCGGTTAATGTCCGCGAAATCGAGGCCACCGCCGCACGAACTCCCAGCGAGTTCCCTGCGCAGGCCCTCCGAAGCATCGGTCCAGGCTCCCGCTCCGTTACCCAGCCACACCTGCGCCCCGTTGCCCAACCGCGGGTACCCCGCGAGGTCGATCAGGCCGTCGGCGTTTACATCGGTGAACACCGGGGTGGACTTCCACCGCCCTGCTTGCGGGAGCCCGCTGGCGGCCAGCGCAAAGCGCAGCGGCGGGGATTGGCCTGCTGACGCGCCCGGCTGCAGGGCCGCGGGCTCTCCTGTGGCCGCGAGCTCTCCGTGGTAGGCGGCCAACCCGCCCAATACGAGTAACCCCAGAATCTGGGGAAGCTTAAAGGCTCGATTGATCATCATCATCTGACTCCGTTTTTCGTACACGCACATGCCACTGACCCTCCGCCTTTACCCACCGGTCAACCTTGACCCGTCGCTTGGGTTCCAGCTTGGCCAGACTCGGATCCTGCAGGCGGGCACCTACGACTACCTTCACCCGGCCACTCGTGTCCAACACCTCGGCCCATTCGATTTGCGGTGAGGAATAGGCAATAGGTGGCCTGTTGGCGACGAAATCTCTCAGCGAGATGCCGTCCTGGTACGCGGGCTCGAGATACTGGTACACGCGTGCCCAGTCACCGGCGGCTTGGGCGCGCCAATACGCGCGCGCGCGCTCAGCCAGCTCGGCCTCTTCCGCGGCCGGCCGCAGGTGCGGCGGGCGGCTGGGGAATGTGGCACGGGTGCCTTGGGGGATTGGGCGCCATTGATCCAATCGCTGCCAGACATGCCAGAACGCACCGGGCGTTGGCGGCATGTCCGGAATATCGGTCATGCGGTATTCGTACTGCACGTGGGTCCATGCGAGGTCACCGACAATCGCCACCTCACCGACCTTCGCACCCAACCACACAAAGGGCCCTTTTTCTTTTTGCTTGGCGTACTCGGACTCGGTGGCCTTCGATTGCTCGGCCGGCGACAGGACGCGATACACCTGCGCATAGTCCCCGGCCACCCTGGCGGCCCAGAACGCCTTGACCCGCTGCTCGAGCAAACGGGCTTCGTCATCGGCGCGCACCGCAGAACCCGTCCACGGCAGCAGCGCACACAGCAGCCATGTCAGCACGGTAATCGCAACGCGTTCTCCGCGCTCGTGCCTCGGGAGACAGACAATGGAAACAGATAAGCTCATCGGTTCAGCGTTTGTTGACAATTAATCTTAACAAGGTAGTAAATAATTTTTCTATGCATGGACCAATCACGAAAAATGACCGTGCAATTTTGGTTTTTATTTATTTATCAATCAAATGCGTGATCGATAACCGGCGGCACAGCCCTATGCCGCAGGAATCTTCAGAATTTATCAAAGATTCCCTAATTGATGATAGACACAAATTGGAAAAATGAGAACACAAAAAAGGAGGCAGAAGGTTTCCCTTCTGCCTCCTGGGCAAGTCTTTAGCTTAAAGACTTATTTCTTCTCCGGGACCTCGGCCTCGGGAGTCCACAGAATATATCCCGTTCTGTT
>CALZGZ010000009.1 GCA_945787105.1 uncultured Gammaproteobacteria bacterium | reverse complement strand
GGGTGCTCGATTTTGCCGGTGGTACCGTTGTCCATATCAACGCCGGAATAGCGGGAATGGTTGCCGCGGTCATGATTGGCAAGCGCAGAGGCTATCCGACCACGGCAATGCCGCCACATAGCCTGGTGTTGACCCTGGTCGGCGCCGCGATGCTGTGGGTTGGCTGGTTCGGCTTCAACGCCGGTAGTGAACTCGCTGCGGACGGCACTGCGGGCATGGCCATGGCGGTGACGCAAATCGCCACCGCCGCCGCCGCTCTCGCGTGGATGTTCGCGGAATGGATGTTGCATGGGAAACCCAGCGCCCTGGGCATTGCCTCCGGCGCCGTGGCCGGCCTGGTCGCGATCACACCGGCTTCCGGTTTCGTGGGCCCGATGGGTGCACTGGCCATCGGCCTGTTGGCCGGCATCGGCTGTTACATCGCGGCGGTGCGAATAAAACGTGCCATGGGTTATGACGACTCCCTGGATGTGTTTGGGGTTCACGCCGTCGGCGGTATCATCGGCGCGATACTCACCGGTATCTTTGTTGACGCAGGTTTGGGCGGCGCCGGCTTGGCGGAAGGCGTAAGTATCGGATCTCAAGTGTTCAAACAAATCGTCGGCGTAGTCGCCACGATTATCTACGGCGTGATCGTCACCTTCATCATTCTCAAGCTCGTCGATGCGCTCGTCGGACTACGGGTTACGGACGAACAAGAAACCGAGGGACTGGATATCGTGCTCCACGACGAACGCGGCTACAATTTGTAAATCCCCACAGCTCGGGGCGCCATGCGCCCCGAGTTTCGGGTCAAAAATCGTCGGCTTTAAATTCTACGTAGGACTCATCCCGAAGCCGGCGCAGCCATTGTTCGTAACGTTCGTCGGACTTGCGGGCGCGTAGTTGAATCAGTGCGTTGTTTCTACCTGCGGCGTCAGCCAATTGCTGTTCGCGGCGCTCGAGGACCTGAATCAGGTGCACCCCAAATGGCGTCGTTATCGGCTGGCTGATTTCCCCTATTGTTAGCCTATGCATCACCGCTTCAAATGCCTCAACGGTTTCGCCGGGACTGAGCCAGCCGAGATCGCCCCCGTTGATACTGGATACCGGATCGTCCGAATTGGCTTTGGCCAGTTCGGCAAAATCCCCGCCGGCGAGTAATTGTTCACGGATACGAACGACTCGCTGAGTAGCCTCGGTAGGGGACAAAAACTCGTCATTCTTGATCAGGATATGACGCGCCCGGGTCTGACGCACAACACCACCCGTGCCGCCCCGGGTTTTGTTCAGTTTGAGAATATGAAATCCATTGGGGCTGCGCAAAACATCGGTGACTTGTCCCGGTTGCAGCTTACGCACGGCGCCCAGAAACAATACCGGCAGCTGCCCTGCCTGGCGCCACCCCAATCCGCCTCCTTCCAGGGCGTTCTGAGCTTGGGAGTAGTTTATCGCCGCTTGCTCGAACTCCATGCCGTTGCGAATTTGATCCAAGGCCTGTTGTGCCTTCTCGCGCTGCTCAGTAATGGTCTTGCTAGTGGCCGTCTCCGGCACCCCAATTAGGATGTGAGAAATATCATATTCTATAACCTCGTCCGGCCGGCCACTTTGATTCGCTAGAAATCCCTCAATTTCCTCGTCGGTGACCGCCACCCGGCTCACGACTTCGCGATCCACCAAACGCCGAATAATCAACTGTGATTTAATGTTCTCCCGAAAATCATCATAGGAAATTCCATCCCTTGCCAAGGCGTTTTTCAGTTGCGGCAGTGCGAGGTTGTTGCGTTCCGCCAATTCCCGCAGCGCTTCGTTGATGGTGTTTTCGGGCACACTGATTCCGAGGCGGCTAGCAACCTGCAACTGGATTCTATCCGTGACCATGCGCTCCAGAACCTGGCGGTTCAGCGTGCGATTCGGTGGTATCTGGGCCTTGCGCGCACGCAGTTCCTGCCGCACTCGTACTAATTGCTTTTGAAACTCAGAATCGGTGATTACATCGTTGTTGACGATTGCAACAATGCGGTCGATCTGTCGCGACTGTGCGTGAGACATCCAAGACATGCCGATTACGCACATAATGAAAACAAAAAAAGGACGTACCTTATACATCGACTACTCGTTGCGTGTTCACAAGCAAAAGGCCCACTGCGGTGGGCCTTGAGGCATTCTTACCGATACAACTTATGCTCATAATCCCGAGCTGATACTCGTGAGCCCTGTTAGTTCCAATTCGACAATAAAGGCGTTTCGCGCTTCTGAGAGGTTGTCTTTGCGTGATTGAAAAAACCCTCGCAGTTTCCAACAACAGGCATCATATTCGATCCCAACCCGGGTCTCCAAGTTCTCCTCGTCGCGTATTGAGTACCGCTCCCTGAGCGAGAGATGCCAACGCGGCGTAAAAAGGGGCCATACCGCCGCCGCCTCGACCTGCTCCAAGGCATCCCGCGAAAATCGATAAGTCAGGTCGAGGTATTTTTGAGGCTGCGGGCGAAAACGGAGGTCGAACTTCCCCTCACGAACATTCGACTCGTCGTCATCATACTGTAAATAGCCGTAGGCGCTCCAATTCGTGCTGAGTCGTGCGATCACTTCAGCAAGGAAATCGGAGGTGTCGTTGGTGAACTCCTGGCCGGGCGAAAAATTCTCGACGCGATCCTCGAGGAAAAAAATCTGCCCAATGCTTCCCCGAATCCACTCGGTTCCACTTTCCGCCTCCAGAAAACGGCTGGTTAGTGCCAATGTGACCTGATTGGTATCGCCGACGCGATCGCGTCCGAAGAAGCGATTTTCGCTAAAGATATTCCCAAAGTTGTTGAGATTGATAAATCCGGTATCGAATACCGGGAGGTCGTCCTGGTTCTTCTTTGGTATATAGACATAGAATGCCCGGGGTTCGAGCGTATGCAGCATCGATGTGCCACGCCAAGCGGTGACGCGCTCGAAAAACACGCCGGAATCGAGACTGAATACCGGCGTGCTCCGGGAGGGACGGTCATCCTCGCCTTCCGCCACATCGTTCAAGCTATAGCTGGTATGTCGCAGTGAGACCTTCGGTGTGAGGTAGCCCCAGGTGTTATCCAGCGGCAATCTCACGAACGGGGTAATATCCCAGCGCCAACCATCCAATAACTGGTCGCGTTGGAAGTTGACCAGCTCAGACTCGAGTCCATATCGCATCCCGTATGGCCCACGGGGAAGCTTGCTGATCACGCGAAACTGTGGGAGCCGATCATAGGGCTCGGAAGACGCGGGTATGGTCTCGTCCACCGTCTGATACGAGAACAGCCTTGCCTCAAAATCCCACAGCTGTCCGGTATAAAAAACCTCTGCAAATTGGGGTAGGAAGAACGCACTCGAGATCTGAATATCATTGCTGAAATCGTCTAAATACTGCTCGTCCGAAACCCATTCGACGCCGACATTGACGCGCCATCGACGGGAAAATTTCTGCTGGTGTCTTATCGTGTAGGCACCACGATCTTCGTCGTTGAACTCGGAATCCGAAGGTAGATACTCACCGAATAAAGAACCCTCAGCCGTGGAGGTCAGATAACGAAACTCGCCGCCAAGCTGAACCCCGCGTTTCGCATAAACGCGCGGGTATATAGTCGCGTCGTAATTCGGTGCGATGTTCCAGTAATAAGGAGTCTGCATCACAAATCCGGATCCTTCCTGGCTGCCGAAACTCGGAAACAGAAACCCGGATTTTCGCTCGTCGTTAATGGGGAAAGTGACACGTGGAAAATAAAATATGGGCACATTCTTGAATCTGACCTTCAAATGCTTCGCGGACCCCGTTCCTGTAGCCTGGTCTAAGGTCATGTCAGACGCCGTCAAAAACACGTCATCCTTACCTTCCGCACAAGTCGTGTAGCGGACGTTCTCCAAACGCATTACATCGTGTCCTTCGAAGAAGATCTTATCCGCGCTGCCACGGGCATTGACAAACGCTTTGTCCGCATCCTCGGGTACCCGGTCACGTTTGGCGAGCCGATATTCCACCGCCTCAGCCTCGCCGATAAAGGTCTCCACCTGCAGCTTGACGCTCGACGTTTTGATACGATCGCCATTTTCGCTGTGCAATATGACGTTCCCTTCACCCTCTACTTCATCGGTCTGGCGGGAGTACCGTATCTGATCCGCCGACATCGTCTGCCTGCCACGCTTGAGCGTCGCGTTGCCACGCATGGACACAATGTCTGACTTGACCGATTCGACCTCGTCGCCTTCCAACTCGATAGGTAGCGGATCACCGGGTTTTTCCGGGGCTGGACCCGGTGTCGGCAGAGAAAGCAGATCCGGAACACAGATTTCCTCGGCGGCGATCGCTACGGGGGCATATATTGCGGCCAGCGTCACCCCCAAAACAGCAATTCTATAAGATAAAGGTTTATTCGTGAGGACCGTGTCCGGCTTGTTATCTGAGGAGCAAAATCGCATAGAATCGACGACCTTTATAATTTTTGATGGATTGCAGGATGTTATGTTATCGCGTTTGATCCACACACACACGCCCTGGGCGTTATGCCGCTCGCTTATGTGCACGATTATAGGGGCCTGGGGTATTGGATAAAAGGTTGATCGACCTGACCCAATGGGTTGAACAGCGGCTTGGCGAGCAGGGAATTGAGGTGACCGCCGCATCTTCCGACGCCAGTTTTCGGCGTTATTTCCGCATCACGTCAGGCAGCGGGTCTTATATCGTCATGGATGCCCCACCCGATAAAGAGGATACCGGGCCTTATGTACAGGTAGCTAAGCGCCTATTTGAAATTGGCCTTAATGTTCCGGAGATTCTCGACCGCGACGACGCCCAAGGATTTTTGTTGCTCACCGATCTGGGCACAAAAACCTACTTGGGACAGCTCACACCACAGACCGTGGAGCGCCTGTATGGCGATGCCCTGGGTGCGTTGATCGTTCTGCAGACCGGCACCCATACAGACCGCAACGGCTTTCCGGATTACGATGACTCATTACTCATGCAAGAAATGGAGTTGTTCAGGTACTGGTATGTCGGCAGTCACCTCAAACAGGGTTTGACGGCCAGTCAACACCGGACATTGGACGACATGTTTTCCCTGCTGCTCGGTAACGCCAAGGCCCAAGCCAAGGTGTGGGTGCACCGGGATTATCACTCGCGTAATCTGATGGTGACGCCAACCAACAACCCCGGGATCCTTGACTTTCAAGATGCGGTCATTGGGCCGGTTACCTATGATCTGGTTTCACTGTTGCGCGATTGTTATATCTGTTGGCCCAAAGAGCGTGTCGAAGAATGGGCGAAAGGCTATCAAGATCTTGCGCGGCAATCGGGCCTCCCGGTAGGCGACGATGAACAACGCTTCATCCAAGATTTCGATTGGATGGGGGTGCAAAGACATTTAAAAGTGCTGGGAATATTCTCGCGGCTAGCGTACCGAGACGGCAAAACGAGTTTTCTCGATGACTTGCCCCAGGTTTACCGATATTTGATCGAAGTATGCGGCACTTATCCTGACCTGAAGCCCTTGCACTCGCTGTTACTACAATTTCCACCACCAGAACTTTAGCAATGGATGCCTTTATTCTTGCGGCGGGGCGCGGCGAGCGGCTTCGACCACTCACCGATACCCTCCCCAAGCCACTGATTCCGGCCGGTGGTTCGACCTTGATCGAGATCCGCATACGCGCCCTGGCCGCGGCCGGGATCACGCATATCGTTGTCAATCACGCCCATTTGGGGAAACAAATCATTCAGCGTCTGGGAGACGGCAACCGATACGGGGTGCGCATCTCCTACTCCGACGAGTCCAGCGGCGCGCTGGGTACGGGAGGCGGCATCATCAAGGCACTGCCGCTACTGCAAAGCGATCCGTTCCTGGTCGTCAACAGCGATATCTGGACGGATTACCCGTTTGCCAATTTGCCGAGCACGCTGTCCGGGCTCGCTCATCTGGTCCTGGTGGACAATCCGACCCACAATCGCAACGGAGATTTTTGTTTACGCGATGATCGCGTGGGCAAGCTCGATGATTGTGAGGGCCGACGCGTAACCTTCACTGGTATCGGTGTCTACCGGCGGGCGCTGTTCACGGACCGCACACCGTCAACCCTACCGCTCGCTCCATTGCTCATCGCGGCATGTGACCGTAACCTGGTCAGTGGTGAATACCATGCGGGAGTGTGGATAGACATCGGGACGCCCGAGAGGCTGCAAACGCTCAATAACTTGTTGGCTGAGCAAGAAACGGATTGATTCGGCGGCTGGATTTAGCGCATATATTGCCCCATGGCATCCCGCCTCTATATCTTGCCGAGCAATCTTGAGAATCGAATGTCGCCGTTTCATGGAATTGACGTTGCGGGTCTTCTCGGTGCGGCCCATAGAATAGAGGCGGGACTATCCCGGCACTGGCTCGGTATCATCCGGGATCCATGGTGCAATATACGGGCTAGCTAGCGGACACCACCGCCAGAGATGACAGGCTCCAACACAATCACCCGATCGGCTCGTGACTACGATCGTATCGAATCCGCGATTCGCTACCTAGAACTCCACCAGTACACGCAGCCGACGTTGCCACAAATCGCCGCTCATCTTGGCGTGAGTGAAACCTATTTTCAGCGGCTTTTCAGCCGTTGGGCGGGCATCAGCCCCAAGCGATTTCTACAGTTTTTGACCCTCGAACATACCAAACGGTTGCTGCGCGACGCCGCCAGCACTCTGGACACCGCCCAGGCCGCCGGCTTATCCAGCACCAGCCGGCTGCATGAGTTGTATATCGAATGCGAAGCCATCACGCCCGGTGAATACAAGGACTATGGCAGCGGATTGGAAATCCACTTCGGTTTTCATCAAAGCCCGTTCGGAGAATGCCTCGTTGCGACGACACCACGGGGATTGTGTGCGCTGCTGTTCGTGAGCGATACCGGCCGCAGTGGAGGCTTTGCGGCACTCGAGAAAAACTGGCGCAACGCGCGACTCACTGAGGACCCGACCGCTACCGCCGACACCGTACAACAGGTCTTCGCGCCCCGCACCGATCCGCTGCAACCGCTATATATGTTCGTCAAAGGCACCAATTTCCAGATTAAAGTCTGGGAGGCGCTGTTGCGGGTGCCCCGCGGCCGCCTCGTCTCCTACCAAGATTTGTCGCGTCACCTGGGGGTGCCGAAAGCCGCCCGCGCGGTCGCCAATGCGGTCGCCCACAACCCGATCCACTTTCTGATCCCCTGCCACCGCGTGATCCGCAACATGGGCGAGTTTGGCGGGTATCAAGGCGGTACCGCGAGAAAAAAGGCCCTCCACGCGTGGGAGGCGGCGAAAAGCCTGCATGCCTCGGGGGCTGATCCCGTTTCGGGGGCCTGACCCGATCGTTTCGCCTTGTTTTCTGTCATCCCTAAGCGCTACTAATTCTGTCATCCCGAGGCACTCCTCAAGTTGTCATCCCAACAAGCACAGCGCGGCTTGTCCCCGCACAGCAGGGGAATAGCAGGGGCAGGGATCTCACCGTGTCGACGTTGCCACCATCACCCAACACGGCCAGATGCCACGCTGCGCCCGGCATGACCAACAATGGGTCGGACACCTCGCGAGGCCCGGCGC
Organism: uncultured Gammaproteobacteria bacterium; assembly: GCA_945787105.1. Taxonomy (GTDB): domain Bacteria; phylum Pseudomonadota; class Gammaproteobacteria; order Arenicellales; family JAANXG01; genus CALZGZ01. The sequence continues at coordinate 11,443 of CALZGZ010000009.1, read as the reverse complement.
GACCAACACGGTGAGATTCCTCACTTCGTTCGGAATGACATATTTATTGTTCGGAATGACAATATGGGGGGGTGCAATGTAAAAGGGTAAGATCCCAGTGCCATTGCGCATAGCACTGACTGCAGACCAATTGTAATTGCGAAGGGCTGAATCGAGGGAGAGTTTACAGGACCGTCGCCAGCAGGGACGCCGGCGTCGAGCCTACACGGATGTATTTACGGCGTGTCCGGGAAATTATCACTCGGTTCAGCTTGCTCAGCGCCATTGGAGGCTGAGCCCGGTCAATTAGGATGCGTCAACACGGTGAATAGTTGGCGGCTGAGCTGTGCTTGGACCTCGTCGATCGACAGCGGTACACCAAGATCCCTCAACTGAGTCACTTCCAGATCCTCGAAGCCGCACGGGTCGATGTTCGCAAACGGCACCAGGTCCATATCGACATTGAAACTCAGGCCATGGTAGCTCGCGCCCCGGCGCACGCGCAGGCCCAACGCGGCAATCTTTTTGCCCTGCACATACACCCCGGGCGCGCCGGCTTTGCGTTCGCCGCGAATATCGTGAGTCGCCAGAAATTCAATGATCAGTTGTTCCAATAGATTCACCAACCACTTGATGCCCTTGGCACGGCGCTTGATATCGAGCAATGGATACACGAGCAACTGCCCCGGACCGTGATAGGTAATCTGACCGCCGCGGTCGGCGGCAACAACCGGAATGTCGCTCGCGGTCAAGGTAGACATGTCGCAGTTCAACCCCTGGGTGTACACCGGCAGATGCTGCACCCACCACACCTCATCACGGGTAGCGGCGGTCCTCGCCTCGTTAAACGCCTTCATCGCCTTCCACACCCGCATATAATCGACCACCCCCAGGTCGCGCATCTGCACTTCGAAAGCGATAGTTGCCACCGGACGACTCTTTATAGTGTCATCAACACCTCTGGACAGGCGGCGAGATCGGCGTAAATCGCATAAATTTGCGATTTACTGGTGGCACGGATAATGCAGGTAATGGAGATGTACTTTCCGTAGCGGCTGGATCGTGTCTGACTGAGGAGCAACTCGTCTGTTTCTATATGCCGGGACACGATATTTTGAACCAAGGCATTGAAACGGGTGGTCTGCCGGCCCATCGCCTTGATTTCGTAGCGGCACGGGTAATCCAATAGATCCCAGGGATCTGGGTACGCGGAACCGTTATCACCATCTTCATCCGACATTCTGTTTCGCATCGGTGCGGCATTGCGCTTTGTATTGCTGATATAAATCGTACACGCGTTGGAATGCAGGGCCCGGGCGGCCCTCCGAGACGACATTATCATTGATGCGGCTGACCGGCATGACCTCGTTGGTCGAACTCGTTATCCACACTTCCTCGGCGTCGATCATCTGTTGCTCGGTAAATGCCCGCTCTTCATATGAGACTCCATGGCGGGCCATGAGTTCGACCACGAGATCACGGGTGATCCCCGGCAGCAGGTTCGGACCCTGGGGAGCGGTGCGTACGATGCCATTCATCACCGCGAATACATTAGTTGCCGCGCCCTCGGTAACCACTCCATCGCGAACCAAGACCGCTTCGGCGGCGCCTTGCTCCTTGGCCTGCTGACGCAGCCAGACATTGGCGATCAATGACGTCGTCTTGATGTCGCAACGATGCCAGCGAAAGTCCGGAATCGTCACTACTTTGACACCCTGAGTCACGGCACTTTCAGCCACCGGTGCCAATTTTTGCACGTAGGCAAACACCGTGGGCTCGGCACTATCCGGAAACACGTGATTGCGAGGCGCGACTCCCCGGGTGACCTGAATGTAAAGATAATGGTCTTGTTCGGTCGCGCGCGACAGCAGTCCGACTAACACCTTCGCCCAATCCTGTCGTGTGTAGGGCTGCCGGATACCGACAACATCAAGATTATTGTTGAGCCGAGCGAGGTGTTCGTCCCAACGAAACGCTTGTCCACCATAAATCGGGACCACTTCGTAGATACCATCACCAAAGATCAAACCGCGATCAAAAGCGGAGATGCGAGCATCCTCGGGCGCCACGAACTCGCCGTTGATATAAGCGCTTACAACATCATTAAACAGTTCATTCATCATATTTCACTCAAACCACAGTAATACGGTATCGATTGCTCTTTGCCACCAGGTACCTGGCGGCACCTCGGCCAGCGCAACCAGCGGCACTTCCATGAGCGGATTGCCGTTAAAGTCGATTTTGGCGATGCCCAGCGTATAGCCGACAGGAACCGGTGCCACAGCGAATTGTGGGACGTCGAGACGCGCCTTGAGCGAGTCCGCCTGGCCACGCGGAACAATAACATACACGGGACCGGCTGATCCCAGGGGAAGCCGGTCCTGGCCGCCTTTAAAGACCTTGATTTGCACAGTCGCGCTGTCTTGGCCGAACACGCGTTTCGATTCATAGCTCGAAAATCCATGTTTCAATAACGCGTGAACTTCCTTGGCGCGTTGCTTTGCGCTAGCGGTTCCGGTGACCGCGGCGATAAGGCGCATGTCCTCGCGTTTCGCGGATCCGACGAGACAGTATCCGGCGGTGCTGGTATGCCCCGTCTTGACCCCATCAACAGAAGCATCCCGCCACAACAGAAGATTGCGGTTGTGCTGCTTGATATTGTTGTAGGTGTACTCCTTGGTCGAATACCAATTGTAGAACTCCGGAAATTCACGAATGATCGCCGCCGCAATGAGCGACACATCCCGTGCCGAGCTGTAATGGTTGGCGTCAGGTAGACCGGGGGCATTAGTAAAATTCGTATTACCGAGACTCAACGCGCGCGCGTATTGATTCATGAGCGCGGCAAACCCTTCCTCAGAGCCGGCGACATGCTCCGCCAGCGCAACCGCCGCATCGTTACCGGATTGGACAATCAACCCCATCAGCAGGTCTTTCACAGGAACCTTGCTATTAACCTGGACGAACATCCGCGATCCCCCAGTGCGCCACGCCTTCTCGCTGATATGCGCAACATCATCCAACTGCAACGTGCCTTTGCGAATTTCATGGAATACTACATACGCAGTCATCAATTTGCTGAGGCTGGCCGGCTCAATCCTTTTGTCGGAGTTCTTCTCCGCCAATATCCAGCCGGTATCAAAATCCATCAACACCCATGTCTCAGCCGTCAACTTGGGGGCCGGGTTCTTGGATTTAACCAGATCCGGCACCTGGACCGCGTGCACCGATAAGGAAACCAGCGCCAACCACAAACCGATGGTGGTAATCAGCGGCCTCACCAGAGCCCCTTTGCACTTGAGTAATCCTTTCATTCCACTATCAATCTTGGGAGATAACCCTGCCCTTGCATGCGCTGCACGATTTTGTCGGCCTCATCCACCGTGGCGATCGGCCCGACACGCACTCGATGTAGGTCACCTCCGTCGACGCGCGCGTGCTGCGTGATTACCGGGCCATAGGTATGGCCGTACAACTGGCGGCGCATGCGCTCAGCATTATCAATCTCAGAAAACGCGCCTACCTGAATATAGATCGAAGGTGGGCGAGGTATCGCACTCGTCACGGGTACAGCGATTTGCTTATCCGCCAACATGGTATCGGGACCCACCACAACCACCTCCACGAGGCCGGTACCGGTGTCGGCGATTCCCAAGCGATATGCGGCGGCATACGATAGATCGATGAGACGATTGTGCAAGAACGGACCCCGGTCATTGATCTTCAACACCACTTGCTTGCCGTTTCGCAGATTACGCACACGCGCATAGCAGGGCAAAGGCAATGTGCGATGGGCAGCCGTCATCGCATACATATCGTATGGCTCACCGCTCGACGTGCGGCGGCCGTGAAACATCCGGCCATACCACGAGGCAACCCCTCGTTCGCGATAACCATGGGAGGTCTTGACCGGATGGTAGGTCTTGCCATTCACCGTATACGGATCGTTCCCGGTATCGCTCAATCGCTCATAGCGTGGCACCGCGTCGGGAACTCGCGAGACGTTGACACGTTGATACCGCGGGGGACCGTCATGTTTGTAGTAACCGCCCCGCGATAGCCCGCCGCAAGCACACAATGTGAACGACAGCCCGACAACCAAGATTGCCCGTCGCATGGCTAACCGGATACCTGCCTTTTTCGCAGTTCCTCTGCGAGTTCAAAAACTGCCATCGCGTAATGAATACTGCGGTTATACTTGGTTATCACATAAAAATTACTAAAAACGATTCGGTACTCCGGCATGCCACCATTATCCAACCGCACCAGCGCCGCTGGACTGGCGCCATTCAATGGCACCGAGCTGCTGATTCCGGCTTTCGATAACCGCGCTACGGTACTGTTCGTTTTCAATTTGTCGGTCACAAATTGATCGGCGACAGAGGTTTGGTTGACGACGGCATCGCCGGCTATCGGCTTGCCGACCTGCCAGCGGTGGCGATGCAGGTAATTGGCGACGCTGCCGATGGCGTCCTCGGTCTGCCCGATCAGGTCCCTGCGTTGATCCCCGTTAAAGTCAATTGCATAGTGCCGATAGCTGCTGGCAATGAATTGCGGCACACCCATCGCACCCGCGTAAGAGCCCTTTACCCTGAGCGGATCAAGGCCTTCTTCCCAGGTGAGCAACAGGAACTGCTCGAGTTCGTCACTGAAAAATGCCCGGCGGCGCGGATATTGCACCACCAGCGTGGTCAACGAGTCCAGAACCCGATGCCTCCCCATGCTCTGACCGTAGCGGGTTTCCACCCCGATAATGGCCACAATAACGTGCTGCGGAACGCCGAATTTCCGCTCCGCCCGGGCCAATGTCGCGTTGTGCCGATGCCAAAAGTCCATGCCATCGCGAATATGCGTATCGGTAACAAAAAGTTTTCGGTAGCGATTCCAGGGTAGCGCTTCATAGGGCTTTTTGATGGCCGCCACAACGCTTGGCCGTAACCGAACCTTCGAGAACACCTGCAACAACTCGCTTTTCGGATAGCCGTGCTTGGTGGCCAAGTTATCAATAATGCTTTCAATTACGGGATATTTGGCGACCTCCATGGCGCTCGCGCTGCACACAATGAGCATGTTCAGCAAGGCCGCCAACAAATAACGCTGCATACTTCCAATCACTTTGGCATGAACTTCTTGTGGGTATGTATGCTCATAAGGATACCGAAGCCAGCCATTAATGTGACCATTGAAGTGCCGCCATAACTGACCAGTGGAAGCGGTATCCCGACTACGGGCAAAATCCCCGATACCATACCGATATTCACGAATAGATAAAAGAAAAACGTTAACGCTAGACTACCCGCAACCAACCGCGAAAAAGTATCTCGCGCATAAAAAGAAATGTAGATGCCCCGGCTGATTACAAATATGTACAACGAGATCAACAACAGCGCACCGATTAAACCGAACTCCTCTCCGAAAACAGCGAATATGAAATCGGTGCTCCGCTCCGGTATGAACTCCAACTGCGACTGACTCCCATTCAACCACCCTTTACCGTAAACGCCGCCGGATCCTACGGCGATGATGGACTGAATGGTGTGATATCCCGCGCCCAAGGGATCGGACCACGGATCGAACAAGGTCACGATACGGCGCTGTTGATATTCGTGTAGCATCGACCAGGAAAACGGGCCGGCTGCGGCCAGTGCCGCCAGCGCGAGAAGCAGATATCGCCACCGCAGCCCGGCGAGAAAGATCGCAATGAGTCCCGATACCGCGATCAGCACCGCGGTACCCAGGTCAGGCTGCAACACAACCAGCAACACCGGCGCCACCACAATCCCCAGAGCGATCAGCACATCCCGCCAGCCAGGCGGCAACGTTTTCCGAGTCAGCAACCATGCCACCATCATCGGTACCCCGAGTTTCATGATTTCCGCGGGTTGAAACCGAAACAAACCTAGGTTGAGCCAGCGCTGTGCCCCGTGTCCAATGGCGCCTACCAGCAACACCAGGACGAGCAGGCCGAGTCCGACACCAAATATATGCGGTGACCACCTGGAGAGTGTCTCCGGCGGTACTTGCGCCAGTGCGATCAACACCGTGAAGCCGATCAACACACGCACGCCCTGCCTGAACAGCAACGACAGATCCTCGCCGCCGGCGCTGTACAATATTAAAAGGCTCAGGCCACACAACAGAATTAACCCCGCCAGCAACGGTGGATCCAGATGCCAGAAGTCATCACGTTTGATCGGGTCCACCATCACGCAAATCCGTCATCTTACTTTTCTTGGGAACCAACGGCTCGACCGAGCCGGTCAGGAAGTAATCCATCACGCGACGGGCGATAGGCGCCGCAGTACGGCTGCCGCTGCCTCCGTTTTCGGCGATTACCGCCACCGCAATCTTGGGATCCGCCACCGGCGCAAATGCAATAAACAATGAGTGGTCGCGGAATCGCTTGGCGATCTTATTCTCATCATAACGGGCCCCTTGCGCGATGCCGATCACCTGTGCAGTGCCGGTCTTTCCGGCAAACCGATATTCCGCCCCTCGGCCGACGCGCCGCGCTGTGCCGCGCTGACCATGGACAACGTCGGTCAAGGCATGGATGACCCGCTCGTAGTATTGATCGTTGCCAAGCTTGACCGTTTCGAGCACCTCTGGGTGCAACACCTGGCGAGTCTTGGCCTGAGGTTCCTCGATACTGTGCACCAGCCGGGGCCGGATGCGCTTCCCGTGGTTTGCCAGCGTCCCGGTGACGGTCGCCAGTTGTAACGGCGTCACCAAGGTGTAACCTTGACCGATGCCGGTGATCACCGTCTCGCCCGGATACCACGGCTGCCCCTTCGCGCGCCGTTTCCAATCTCTTGAAGGCACCAGACCGCTTGGTTCGCCTTCAAGATCAACACCGGTGGTGCGGCCGAGCCCGTATCCGGTTAAGAAGTCATGGAGTTTGTCGATACCAAGCGAATGCGCCAACTGATAAAAGTACACGTCACAGGATTGCACAATGGCGTTATACAGATTCATCGACCCGTGGCCGGTTCGCTTCCAGCACCGGTAGCGGTGGCGGCTACCCTTTAACGAAAACCACCCCGGACAGAACGCCGCATACTCAGGACTACGGTGGTTCTCCAGCGCCGCCAGCGCAAATAATCCCTTGATGGTGGAACCCGGCGCGTAGCGGCCGTTCAGCGCCCGATTGAGCAACGGACGCGATGACGATTCACGCAACACCTTGTAAGACTTCGCATCGATCCCGTTCACAAATGGATTGGGGTCGTAGACCGGGTTGCTCACAAATGCCAATAGCGCACCCGTTTGCGGCTCAACGGCCACTACCGCTCCCTCGAATTCCCCCAGCGACTCCCGGGCCACCTTTTGCAGCTGGGTATCGATATTCAAGTGGACGTTACCCCCGGCAACCGGGCTGGTTCGCGCCAGGGTACGCACCACACGGCCGTGGGCATTGGTCTCGACCTGCTCGTAACCGACTGTACCGAGCAATATGTCTTCGTAACGATCCTCGATCCCCAGTTTGCCGATGTAATCGGTTCCGCGATACGCGGCGCGATCGATCTGACCCAAGTCGGCCTCACTGATTCGCCCGACATAACCGACGACGTGAACCAGTTCCGCGCCAAGGGGATAATGACGCTGCAGCCTGGCGCGTAACTCGATCCCGTTGAACCGGTGTTGATTTACCGCAAAACGCCCGACCTCATCGTCCGTCAGCCCTGCCTTGAGGGTCTGCGCTTCGAATCCCGGCCGTGCGTGCAGGGTCTCTTTGAACCGCTCCAAATCCTTTTCGCTCAGTTCTACGAGCTGTCCCACCTGTTGCAGCAGCGTGCCCATATTCTCCACCCGGTCAGGGGTTACCTCCAACGTATAAACGGGAAGATTCTCGGCGAGAATAACGCCGTTTCGATCGTATATTTGTCCGCGCACCGGCGGGATCGGGACTAAGCGAATGCGGTTATCTTGGGACAGCGTCGCATAATGTTGATATTGTTCTACTTGCAAGTAGAACAAGCGCAACAGCAATACCGCAACCAGAATGACGCCAATCACCGCTGCAGATATCAGTCGCGACTGGACAATACTGGTTTCGCGCAAATAGTCTTTTAAAGTAAGTTCGTCCATCTAGCTGATCCGCGCGTAGCGACGCAGGTCTCGCATAACGACGAACAACCATGGCCAGATCATGACCCCGATTAGGCTGGACATCCAATACATCCAATCGAATTGCAGTTCGCCAAGCAGACTTCGCATCCAACCCACGAGACTCTTATATATAAGGAGTAGCAACAATATGCTCAAAGACTGTTGCCACCATGGAAACATACGGATACGTAGGTGTAAACGGCTAGTCAGATAAGCCAAAGTCGCCATGCCGAGCGCGTGCACACCGAGCAGATTCGCATTGGTGGCGTCGACCAGCAGCCCTATCAACCACCCCATCCCGGTTCCGAATCGATCCGGAATCGCCATACACCAATAGATCAGCACTAGCACTACCCAGTCCGGGCGGTACGGCAATACCCATCCCGGCAGCGGGATCAAGTTCAACACGAACGCCACCACGAACGTTAAGCAGACGATGAGCCAACGCGCACCGTTCATTCGGAGTCCTTGAGATTTTCGGAGAAATTCTTGCTGATTCCCTGCCATACGAGTAACACCTGTTTCGAGCGCTCGAGCCGGGCCACCGGCGTAGCAGTGATGCGCAAGAACGCCTCGCTGGCGTCACGAATGATCTCCTTGATCTCGGCCACCGGATAGCCGTTCGGGAATCGCCCGCCCATACCCGAAGTCACCAGCACGTCACCAAGCTCGATATCGGCATTGTGGGTCAGATAGGAAACCTTGAGCTTGTCCGGGTTGCCGGTTCCGAAGGTAATGGCACGCAGTCCATTGCGCTCGACCTGCACCGGCGTGGCGTGGCTTGGATCGGTGATTAGAGTGACAGCGCTGGTAAACGGCATGGTTTCGGTCACTTGACCCATGACGCCCTGCGGATCCAACACCGGCTGGCCGACATAGATGCCGTCGGTCACCCCGCGGTTGACGATCAACTTGTGGGTGTAAGGATCGAGACTGACATCGACCAACTCCGCCATGAGCACCTGATCCGGGACTTTTTCCGCGGCTGCCAAGAGGCGGCGCAGGCTCGCATTCTCCGCTTCCAGGGCTTGCATGCGTTGCAGCCGCGCGCGCAACTTCATATTTTCCCCGCGCAGCCGCGTGTAGGCCTGATTGACACTTTCCTCCGAGGTGAACAACTCCTGGAACCAGGTGCCGATGCGGTCCGGTGTAGTGGCGATCAGTTGCAGTGGTGTTGCCACCATGGCCAGCGTGGAGCGCACGCCTTGCAGGTAATCGGTGCGGCGATCCGCGAGCATCACTACCACCGACAGACAGATCAACAATACCAGTCTTAGAAAATCAGAAGAACGTGCCCGTGTATCCCGGGTCGCCATATCAACTCCCGGTTACCTTGCTGTGAAAGTGGATGCCGGCGTCGCTAATGTAATGGACCGGCAAGATGTCAGTTAAGTATCTCCGAAAGGCCGTTCCCCACGACGCGCCTATTTGGCACAACAGCATACACAGCCATACTTCAAGAGTTGTATTCGCCGCCGCACGCTCTATTCATTTGCAAAAACGTCGCCGAGGGTATCCATCTCTTCCAGCGCCTTGCCGCAACCGCGTGCAACACAGGTCAACGGATCATCGGCGATGACCACGGGCAGGCCGGTATCCTCGGTCAAACGACGGTCCATGTCCCGCATCAACGCGCCGCCGCCGGCCACCACCATACCCTTGTCGCCGATATCGGCACTGAGCTCTGGAGGTGTCTGTTCCAGCGCCTGCTTAGTCGCCTGAACAATCGAATCCAACGGATCGCTGATTGCTTCATAAATCTCGTGACTGCTCAAGGTAATGGCCCGCGACATACCCTCGGCAATATCACGGCCTTTGATCTCGATTTCGCGGATGTCGGACTTGCTCCACCCCGACGCAATCGCCTTCTTCACCCGTTCCGCGGTGGCCTCCCCAATCAACACGCCGTGTTGCCGGCGTATGTAATTAATGATCGCTTCGTCGAAGGTATCTCCGGCCACCCGCAACGACGTGCTGTAGACCATGCCCCCCAGTGACAAGATACCGACCTCGGTGGTGCCGCCGCCGATATCGACCACCATGGAGCCAGTGGGGTCGGCAACCGGCAGATTTGCGCCAATCGCCACCGCCATCGGTTCCTCGATCAAGTACACCTCCCGGGCCCCGGCCCCGGCCGCCGATTCACGGATCGCACGCCGCTCAACCTGGGTGGAGCCACAGGGTACGGAAATGATGATTCGCGGGCTGGGGCGGAGAAAGCGGTTTTCCTGCACCTTGCGAATGAAATACTTGAGCATGACTTCGGTAATCGTGAAATCTGCGATCACCCCGTCTTTCATAGGCCGGATGGCCTGAATATTACCGGGCGTACGGCCCAGCATGCGCTTGGCCTCCTGACCCACCGCAAGCACCGTTTTATTGTTCATGCCGCCTCCGTAAGCGTGACGGATCGCCACCACCGACGGCTCGTTCAGGATAATTCCCTTGTCACGGACATAGATTAAGGTGTTCGCGGTGCCCAGATCGATGGCGAGATCGTTGGAGAAAAGGCCTAGGACGCGCTTCAGCATGTTTTGAGTTTACACCAACCGGCACAATAAAACCGGCGTAATGTATCAACGGTGGGCAATGTGTTCAACCGAAACGCGGGATGTGTTAATTTGAAAAACCGATGTTCGAATTGTTGCACACAAATGGCTTTAGACCACCAGACCGTCAAAAATATTGCCCGGCTTGCACGCCTGCATATCGATGAATCAGACGTCCATCGATATGCGACCGAGCTTTCCCGCATCTTGGACTTTGTTGAACAAATGAACCGGGTGGATACTGAAGGCGTAATGCCATTGGCACATCCCCAAGAAGGCCGGCTGCGCGTGCGCGATGACATCGTCACCGAGACTAATCAGCGAGAATCGTTTCAAAAAGTCGCGCCAGAAAAAGAAGCGGGCCTATACCTGGTTCCCAAGGTCATCGAATAACAACGCTCGATGGGATTCTCGGTCGCCGTAACAGGTGGATGCTCGGAATCCGCACATGAAGATTCACTATGGTAAAAATTCGTGCATAACAAGCCGTTAATACAACTCGCCAATGATCTTATTGCGAAACGAGTATCGAGTGTTGAGCTAACGCAGTATTTTCTCAGCCGCATTGAACAACATCAGGACCTAAACGCGTTTATCACTGTTGATACTGACTTCTCGTTGGCACAAGCGCGCGCAGCCGATCGAAGGATTCAGCAAGGTGATAAATCCGTTTTCATCGGCGTACCCGTCGCGCATAAAGATATCTTTTGCACCAAGGGAATGTCGACGACGTGCGGATCGCGCATCTTGTCAAACTTTGTCTCGCCTTATGATGCAACGGTGATCGACAGGCTCAATCAAAACGG
>CALZGZ010000008.1 GCA_945787105.1 uncultured Gammaproteobacteria bacterium | reverse complement strand
TTCCAGGGCCCACCAACGGCCTCATCAATACACCGTGTCAGATAGGCCAGCATCGCTACAAGATAGTTAGCCACAGTGCATCGCACATGGATGTCGAATACCATGCGAGCCCGGCGGTCCCTCCGCAAGAAGGCGATCCCATTCGCATCAATCTCGAACAGGGCTTACCCGGCCACACGGAATACGGTAATCCTAGCGAATGGGGTAGTCCACATATTACGGTGCCACTCCTCAGTGAAACGGCCATCGATGCCCACAGCGCACCACCGTCAGGTGCCATCATAATCGATACCAGCCGACGCAACGCGTTGCGTGATGACAACGGCATAACCTGGCTTCCAGATCGCAACGTCTACGAAGTCACATTGGGTGGCGTGCACTTGCCAATAGAATCATCCGTCACCCGCCCCGATGATTATGTGACCGGCGCGCTACTAGCGTTCAATACTGCGGGGGGACGACGGGATTGGCATGTATTTAACGTGCTGTGGCATGAACAAACTACCGAAGGTTTACACCTTTACCTGGTGTACAGCGATCCTGAGAACAATCCAGGAGACGCTCCTCCCAACTTAAGACTAGTACTGGGAACGTACTATCCCGGTCAACGGTACAACAAAGAGATCCTGGCGACACCGGTGTTCGATCCCCGAGAAGGTACGACGGAAACGCTATGCACCGTCACATCGACGGATGAGAGCGGAAACGAAAGTGCTGTCGTACAGCCTGCGACACTTATCGCTGTCAACCGGCAACGCCCGCCGGCACCCGATCGACCAGACTTGTCGATTGATCGTGCGAATTACTATGGCAAGTCTCGAGTTATGCTGAAGTGGCCGCGTATTGCACGTGAGACCGATCCCTTCGCGAGTTACCAGCTTTATCGTGCGGTCGATTCAGCTATCTTTACGCGTGATATGGAACAGCGCCGACTGGGCACAGGGTATTACAGCGGCAAGGCGCCAGCGGAAGTTTTCGCAGATGACCGCGTGGGCGAGCGCGACGATTTCGCGGATTGGCTTGCTGTGCGTTTCTCGACAACAGCTTTAGACAACCTGTTTCCTGATAAAGACACGTCCCAATGGAAAGATGCTACTCCCATCTGGCGTGCATGGTACGAGCGCTTTTATCCAGCGCTTACTATGGCTGAAGTGATTGATGTGGCAGAGCGCAAAGGCAACGAAACCGCATTCACGCTCATAAACTCAACGCCTATTAAGGGAGGGCCTCGCGGTGACTCGATTGTGTACGAAGATTCCGTCGATGGTTTGGTCCGGAACCGTTACCTCTATCGAGTGCGTTCTTTAAGCCCAGCATTGTTGGCGAGCACACACTGGAGTGGCGTTAGTGAACCACAGGCACCGCCCAAGGTTAAGCCACCGCGTGCACCGGTCTTCACCAAAATAGAGGCGGGTGATCGGCAGATCACGCTGCACTGGGCGCTAAATCGCGAGCCGGACCTGAAAGGCTACCGGCTTTACCGAGCGGAGTCCGCAGAGGAGCTCGAAGATTTGCGGTGGTGGGGGGAAGGGCGTGATCCACGGCTCATTGCCGATGAAAATGTTTTATTCGACCCGCGCATAAAGGTTAAAGACCGAAGTATAAAACTTTCCGGCACGTTACCAATCAGCACCATTCTAGGAGTGTACAGGTCTGATGAGTTTAATGCAGGGCCAGATACCATTGAAGAACAACCCCGGGCTCTTAATTATTTCATTCCTTCTTCTATAGCTGAATCAGCACCCTCTGGCCAGAGTATCTTCACACCCGCACCTGATCATGAGGAAGAGCATCGGATTGACTATCTGAAGCGACTTGCGGACGGAGTCCCCGTCGTCGTCTTTTATCGGGACACTACTAATTATCTGCAGACACATAATCGCCAAGGCGCTCCACCATACAGTGATTCGGACCTCATCGGGCAGCGAGATTATTATTACCGGCTGGCCGCGGTAAACAAATCGAACCTAATGTCAGATCCATCGAATATTGTTCGTGTCAAAACACTTGAGAAATTGCCGCCGGAGATGCCTGCCTTTTTCTTAGATCCTCGACCAGTAGGTACAGACTTAGTCGAGATATACATTGAGACATCGGAAGCGCGAAATGATTTAGAGATACTAGTGGCAAGGCAAAGTGTCCATGAAGTGACCCGACGCATAATTATGCCCTGGCGACTTCTTTCGAATCAACGATTATTGGTTGAGACACTTGATCGACCGGAAGAGATTATCACTTACTGCGTGTACGTGCGATCGTTAGGGAAGTTTGTTGCTAAAGAGAACCTTATTCTCGACTATTACCCTAAAGAATTTAGGAGGGCATGAACATGTCTCGCTTAACCTTTCCCCTTTCGAGTGATAGCAAAATCGATTTTGGGCAATACGATCGAAGAGCATGCTTTTTTTCGGTTCCACGGGATAAAAGTCTGACGATCCATGCACCGCTTTCCTCATTTTTCTATCTGTCGAAATATTCCAATGACGATTTGGCATTCTGTTTCACCAGTTTCTTCAGACCAGATTTGCCACGCATACCGGGCGGCTACATGTCACCAGTCATTAATCAAATCCGCATACGTGTTCCCAATACCAGCCCTGGCGTTACTCCAGAGAGTGTGGGACTGGATATTTTGGAGCGTGTCCGTCATGCACAGGTTTTTCAACGAGGTGAAAGAGCGCGCGCGAGGCCCATGGATGCCGGGACCGGGACAGCTAGGGGAATAATACTCAATAGTAGAAGAGAGCTTGGAGAAGAAATCCCCGATGCCACCACTGGGAACAACACAGAAGATGTAAACCTTGATAGCAACGAGGAGGTGCAAGAATTCGTACGGGATCATTGGGTTCCGGCCTTTCACGCTCGCCTGGACAGTACCGCATTCAAAGAGATAATGATACCGGTCAATAAGGATTTCAACATCTGCACGGTAGAGACGGCCGGAGTCGGCGCGCTTGTCAACGAAATGTCGATAGAAATCGTCTATTCAGAGTATCCTCATCTTCGGCAAGAGCATGAGACAGGGGCAGCATTGTCAAAGTCAATCTATTACTTCGATGTCCATCAATACTTTATGCAATTAAGCCTTAATAACCTGTTAACGCCACCAGTAAGTCACTTGCAATACCCTTACATGAACGATCACGATCATCCGATGATTCGGCAACGCAATTGGAGTTCGCGTGTTGACACCCAGATTGAATACAATCCCTATTTGATCTATTTAGAAAAAGTCGGCGAAGAGACAGTCCCCAACCGGGTAGAATTCATTGGAGGTAGTCAGAATTGCTTACTCGACGTTCCTTTGATTGATGGCCTCATAATCAACGGCGCTGTGATGGAACTCCGCGATCGTCCTATTTATCCAGTGGGGCGTGTTGCTAACCGTGTCGGACAAAATGCAGTTCTTCATGCGGAGCTGAATACCACGATAGGTGCTGCGTGGCTGGTAGATCGTGGGGCGTCCGGTACTGATAGCATCACGCCCAATTCTAATCACGCCTCGTTCACATGGTCGCAAATCGCGGGAACAGAACCGGAGTCCTATGGGGCGCGTGGGATTATAGTCAGTACACTAGGTACGGTGGAAAGCGGCACCAGCGGCCCTGTCCCTAAACGGATTAATTATTCTTTCAGAAATAATAGCGAGCTGTTTGTAAAAGATACGCTGGAGCAGGTTCAAAGCGCTATTAATCAGTTGGTGGAACCAGTTTCCGGTAATATCTATAATACTATTCCTTTCCATGGAGCACCCGTACCTCTACAGGTCTTTTTGCCGCTTTATGCACGTATCAAGCATTATCAGAGGCAGTCTGAAAGTGCCGCTGAAGATGTCAGGGCCGGTGTGGACATGACTGGCGCCACGAATCCTTTCCGAAGTATTGATGGCATATTATCTAGTTTATCAAGGCGTATCTCCCGGCATGTCGGCAGTGCCGACTTCCTAGGCCTTCTATACGGAATAATCGACGAAGGTTTTCGTGAAGCCAACGCTGAAGCGATAAAAACACTTGGCCTAGTCGCCGAACAACTACGACTTCATAAAGAAGGCCGTAACGTCGTGAATCAGATCTTTGCAGACTTCTATGATCGCACGGCGCATTCCACCGGGGAGCATCCAAAAATCACTTTAAGAGAGTTCGTCACTGCCTGGCGGCGTTGGGTATTACCGGGTCCGAGCCGCGGACAGAGAGACGATCCGGAGGTACAACAAGCTCTTTTCACGATATTGGCGTTGTGGATGGATAAAGACGTGTGTGGCCGCCGTGTAGCATCAATTAGCGCAGGCACAGCGGTGGAGGAGGCGGCTTTGTCTCGAATAGATCTTGAATATGAGGATTTTAGGGGAGAACTTAATAGTGGGCCATTAGTGCGTTTGGGGATGGAGTTGACGGGGAATCTAACAGCAGATGACATTGAATTCCGCTTGGTGGGCGACTCAGTGTTAATCGGCATTATCAATATAGCGGCAAGACAACGCTGTAACAATTTGATTAAGACCATAGCTCTAACGATTAAAGTTGCTCTCGGGTTGAAAAAATATGCAGTAAACCCAAGCTCATTCGATGTTGCTGCGTTGGCAATTAACGTGGCCAAGTTGTGTGAAGCCTATACCCGGGCGACGACCGAACGCGTTGCCGCATCAATGGTCACGAGGGGCCTGGGTGTAGCGGGCGGAGTTGTCACCATAGTTTCAGCGGTAACTCAGGCAGTAGACTATTACAACCGTGATGACGATGATGCGGCTGCTTGGTCGTTGATTATTGCATACGGGGGATATATGACGATTTTGGGGGCTGCGGGCGTGGTACCGTTTCTTCTCGGTGCAGGCGTTTTAATTACTGCTATAGGCATGATAGGACAGGCAGCCGCAGCGGATACGCCAATCGAAGCAATACTCAAATATACCGCGTTAGGAAAGCTCTATCACGAGGTCGTCAGTGCGGAAAATCACAGTCATCGTTTCCTACATGAAGATTATTTAACCTTTAGGGATTTTCGACTACACGATCTATATTTTTCATCCGTTTTTCGAAAGATCGAGGTTTTAGATTCATCATACCGCGGCCTCCTCTCGTCCACTGTTGTAAAAACGATAGCGATCAAACCAAGCGTTTTCCGCACGGGTTCAGTCATCCGTGTCGTTCCGCGTAAGTTGCACGATGATAATCATTGGTCGGATCTCGATATCATAGAATACAGGATTCCGCCGCAGGGTGATTCACTGATCATTCAGGAAGATCGCGCTAGGCGTCTCGTGCGGTACGTCATCGAAAGGGGGACTAGCAACGTAGACGAACCAGATACAATATATTTGATGCTACACGAAGCGTTTAGCCCTGATGTTGATGACGTATCGCAGTTCCTTGTTTTTGTCTCCTTTGACGCGATTGACAATCTACCTCCATTAATCAGACACGGAGGCTCGGCCCCGAGTGGGCCGGAAGGTGCTCTGGTATGGTGGCGAAGTGCCGAGTTATGTGCGATGGGTGAGTTGCATTGATTAGAGCATAAGGAGCAGGGGAGGTGAGCACGCGTGTATTAATACCTATCGTTGATGTGATTGCTGAACATATTCCCATGGAATGGTTCCAGGATCTCGGCGACGCGCTGGATTGGATAGTTATCGACCCCGCGATGACGCGGACCGAATGGTATCGGGGTGATTACGGTAGCGTTTTTCGTCTGGCCATTCTCACACGTGTCGGTTTTGATCTTCCCCTCATCCCGGGCATATCATTTCATATCGGTAGGCCTGGTGGTTTGGTTGAATTCGACGCCACCATAGGGGGCGATCCTATCTACGTCGCTCTCTCTAATCTGGAAATCACGCTCCACCTTCCACCCACAATTTTAACTGAGTATGAGCAAGACGAGGACACCGGCGAGTGGCGCGCCCTTCCTGCCCTTGACATCGACCCGGAAACGGGTGAATCGGAGGAGATACCCGACTCCAAAAAGGGCTACGATATAGTTTGGGAAACCGCTTTAGAAGCGGCATTAACGGGAACACTTCACTTTTCTGAGACACGACCAAGTGGACTTGTAAGCTGGGCAATGGTCGCCGATACCGGTGTGCTCGTGAAGCTCGAGGACATATTTGTTGTCACGGACAAAATACCGGATTGGGATTTTGGCTATGAATTGCCTAGGGGATTTCAAGGAATCTTAATCGGTAATGCTCTTGTAGACTACGTTAAGAATGGGGCGGAGGATTTTCCGCGCTTGGGATTCAATAAACTCGCAATAGGGTCTGGCGGCGTGTCTGGGACCGTATTCTTTGGCAATGAAGATAATGAAGATCATGCCGACACAGAATTAAGTCCCGCACAGCTCTCTGGTGAAGAAGCTCTTACGCCAACTGACGCCGATTACGAATTTGTTAGCGTCACATTTCTGGGTATGAAGGCAGTCCTTCAGTATTTCGGGATAACCTTGGAACAATCCGTGCCCAGTGCATCACTTATAGCAGGCTATCTTTTTATGCCGTTTGCGGATCAGTGGTTCAAATTCAAAGGTGCGATCGGCGGACCGGATGGAGACTTCATGCTCGAACTTGGCGGCCCGTTAGGGGAACCGCTGATAAGCCTAGATAACGACTGGCTCGAAATTAAAGCAGATACCATCAGTTACTTGACAAAAGACGGTATCCACTACGCCGCGATTGCAGGATCGGTACGACCAAAATTGGAATCGGGTGACATCGACTGGCCCGAATTTCAAGTAGAAAAACTGCTCGTAAGTTCAGAAGGGGATATCGAGATTGAGGGTGGCTGGATCGATGTACCAGAAAAAGTGACGATCGATTTTCATGGCTTCAAACTCGACATCCGCGCGGTGGGATTTGGTAATGACGATGATGGGGACGGTGGACGCCTGCAATGGATAGGCTTATCCGGAGACATTTCGCTGGTTGACGGCCTTCCGCTGACCGGTTCGGTAGAAGGGCTCAAATTTAGCTGGAACCCGGACGCGGATCGGGACGATCCTTCGGAAGGAGTTAAAACAACACTGACTGGCATCGGCGTTAATCTTGAGATTCCAAACACATTAGAGATTAAAGGTCTAGTTCACTACGACGATGGCGCTGGCGACCCTAATCTAGGGCTGTCCAGGGATATATTTAAAGGGGCCGTCAAACTCAACTTCCTGGCGCT
>CALZGZ010000007.1 GCA_945787105.1 uncultured Gammaproteobacteria bacterium | reverse complement strand
CGATGATCATCGGCTCCAGTTCTGGATGGTTGATATTCGCGGGAATGATGGCGCGGCCACGGGCAACCTCATCGCGTACGAATTCAGGCGTGACCGCGTCCGGAATGTGGGCGCCAAAACTTTGGCCCTTGTGCTGCGGCAACAGTGCCTGATAGCGGGGGTCGGCCTTGAGTTCCTGCAGGCGTAGGTTCTCACGTATGGCGATGAACTCCATCTCGGGAGTGATAGTGCCCTGCCTGGCATAGTGCATCTGCGTGACATTCGATCCGGGATTTGCGCAGCGTGGTTTGCGGACATACTCGAAGCGCAACGCCGCTAGTTGCTCGTCGGTGAGACGCTGGCGCCCATACTCGGAACTCGGGCCATCCAATTCGGTGCTGTCGCCGCGCTCTTCGATCCAGGGTTTTCGCAGCGGCGGCAAACCACGCAGCAAATCAATGTGTGCGTTGGGGTCGGTATATTGGCCCGAGGTATCGTAGACAGTGATCGGCGGATTTTCTTCAGCACCGAAGCTTGCCGCCGTGGACGCTTGTTCCACCACGCGCATCGGTACCTGCAGATCAGATCGGGAACCGGGTACATAGACCTTCTCCGAGCCCGGGATTGGACGGGTGACCGCTGCGGATAACTGAGCGGTCTTTTTGAGGAATTCTTTCGGTATCGCACTCATACTCTCAAACACCTAAGTTCTATGAAGTTGGACCTGAGAGCCGTGTGCCGCGGTAGGATTAATACCGGCATTTCCTACGCCGCAATTAAACGGATCAGGTTCAAGGGTATCTCTCAGCCTGTACGCAGCCCGTAAACAAGCACCCCTAGCCATCGCGCACACTACTCTTAACCCTGATACGGATCAAGTGTCACACCGGCTTCCAGGCTTGTCGCGAGCCGAGAACGACCGATCAAATGGTTTTTATTACAACAGGTTACAGTCTGATCACAATAACCGCGCCAGCGCAAAACCGACCCAGACATCGGTATCAACAATGCGGATATGGATGTGACATCTGTGACTCATATTCCACACACGACCGTTCGCCAGTTTCCAAACGTCCACCAGCGCGATATCTTTGTCAATCGCCCACCGTGTGAGCATCGATTCTGGTCTTGAGACTCGATTTGTCGATTGTCTTACGTCACGGTTTTGAGATTCATGCGACGATTTGGTCTTGACGCCGATGCCGGCAGCGCAGCACATACCGGTTGAGACAAGAAGCACGATAACTTTTACTTATCAGTGTGCGATAGGAATTCGATGGACGATCAAGCCCAGGCGTTGTCCAATTGGTTACCGCATATTTTTAGAAAGAGAAGGAGGTGAGCCACGTGAAATTCATGGTGTATCGATGCGTAGAGGATCCTGATTTGTTTGTCGTCACTGACGACGCTCACAAGCAGGATCTCAGCGAAGCGGCATGTCCAAGCGGTGGGAAGTTAAAGCAGGTCGGCAAATTCGATGAGATGGGCAAGGAGCGCGCAGCATTCAACGAAATGATTGCCAAAGACGCAATCAAAACCCAGGGGTACTATCGCTTCGAGGCCAAGACCTGGGATCCGGTCGCGCAAGCACCTGGCACCATGCCCGGATGATGCAACAACACCAACCCGCTACGAACGCCGGCGCAAGCCGGCGTTCTCGTGTTTTTGGAAGCGTTAATCGCCCGCTGCTTGATCCAGATCAAAAAGCACCGGTGCGATACATGGTTTATTATCGCCTATCCGGCGAACAACCGGAATCATGCCTTGATCTCCTCCTAAATCGCGACTCACGAGGCATGCAAAACGCCGGCCATAGGCCGGCGTTTTCTTAGCCAATCACGACACTGGTGCCGCCATCATCACAGCCCCGTGGTCAACGATGGGCACGACACCGAGTCTGTGCAGCACCAGCATGCCAAAACCATCACCCGCGCTAAAGAGGGAGTTGGGCTCCCTGGTGCACGATAAAGATGGGGGTATGTAGCCAGTGTTGCGATGCCACACGTACCGCTTCATGCCCCGGTCCACCTCCCATCGATGCCGGCTGTATCTTGCCACTTCCGGCCAAACTGCTTACCCTTCGCATTCTCAACCATAAACAAACAAAGGCTTTTCCAATGGACGTCGAGCAGGCCCGTTTCAACATGATCGAGCAACAAATCCGGCCTTGGGACGTACTTGATCCCCAGGTCCTGAATCTGCTGCGCGAATTTCCTCGTGAGGCTTTCGTACCCGATCAATATAAGGCGTTGGCCTTCGTTGACATGAATATCCCGCTGGACCATGGGCAGAAGATGATGCAACCGAAGATGGAAGCGCGACTGCTACAGGAACTCTCTTTGACCGACCGGGATAAGGTGTTGGAAATCGGCACCGGTAGCGGCTATCTCACCGGACTTCTGGCCAACCTCGCCCGCAGTGTTGACACAGTTGACATATTTACGGATTTTATAGCGACGGCGCGCGGCAAGCTCACCGCTCACGACCTGAACAACATAGACTACTTCGAAGGAGACGCCGCACAAGGTTGGGATGGTAACGGACCTTACGATGCGATCATCATTACCGGGTCGATGCCGACGTTGCCGGAATCTTACAAGCTAAATCTGTCAATGAATGGACGGTTGATCGCCGTCATTGGTCAAGCGCCGGTTATGGCGGCGGTTTTATTGCAGCGTTTGGAAGAGAATAGTTGGCAAGAAGTGTCTTTATTCGAAACCAGTCTACCACCCCTCATTAATGCGGAACCACCGTCGAAATTCGTTTTTTAGCGTAATACAGCAACGCCGATCAACCCGAGTCCTGACTGGCTGGGTTCCTTGCAGTGACGGTGCGGTTGCCGGGCCCGGCGCCCCAGACTTGTCGCGCGGATAGCGGGTCAAACCAACGCGGTTCCTAGCTACGTCACGTCAAGCCGCGCTATAGTATTCAACAGCGGTGCTCGGGAAATCTTAATATCGACGGTAAGATGACGCTTCATTAATGTTGCTAACAAATCCTACGGTAAATGGCTAAACTAAGGGACTTGGCCTGTGCAACCAACCCAAAAATCATATCCTGCGCGAGACGATACAGTATGTTGACAAGGCTCATCTGCACCATGTTGCTCGTAACGTTGCCGACGCTGGCAACAACGGGCCATGCCGTTGACTTGGCTCTCAACCTCAACTACGACACCATGATCGCGCAAGTCACCACTAAAGCAAACGAACTCGATAAGAGCATCGGGCTGTGGGACGTTTACTTATTGGCGGTTGACAACGATCCTACATTTCAGGCGGACTCTCTGACCTATCAGGCTGACCTGCAGAAGGTAAAGCAGGCACGCGCACTGTTGCTACCGAGTCTAAGTGCAGATGTCGCGTATACACGAAATCGCGACGAGATCGACGCCCCGGGACAGCCATTCATCGTCCAAGGCTCCGGTAACTACAATTCCGATGGCTACGGCTTGTCACTGCAGCAGCCTGTATACGATCGGGGCAAAATACTGGAGTATCGCCAGGCCCAATCACAGGCGAAGGTCGCCGAATTACAATTCGACATCGCCAAACAATCTTTAATCGTACGCGTTACGACGCGTTATTTGCTGGTGCTTGCGGCACAAGACAACCTTGAACTCGCCGTTTCCGAGCGCACCGCACTGTCGCGACAGCTGGAACTCGCCGATGAGCGACTACAAGTTGGGCTTGGAACAACCACCGACTTGTATGATGCGGAAGCGCGGTTCCGTATCGCTGAGGCCGAGGAAGTCACTGCCCGCAACACTCTCGCTGACGCATATCAATCGTTAGCCGAACTTATCGGCCGGGTGCCCGACAGTTTGCGGGTCCTCAAACCTGACGCTCCGCTGACAAACCCCGATCCCGACGATGTGCCGCATTGGATCGCGGCGGCCCTTGAGGGAAACTTGGAACTTGCGGTCAGTCAACAGACTGCGGACGTCGCCGAGCAGGAGATACGTCGTCAACGGGCTGGACATTATCCTTCTCTCGATTTGATCGTGTCCCATGAATTCCAGGACGCAAATGGCAGTATTTCCGGCCCCGGCCGCGAAACAACATTCACCGATGCGTTACTGCAGCTGAGCATTCCCTTGGTTCAAGGGGGCGCCGTAGTGTCACGAACCGAGGAGTCGCGGCTGCGCTATGACGCCGCGCTGCGACAAGTAGAGACTGCGCGCCGGGCCGCGGATCGCAATGTTCGTGCCGCATTTCTGAATGTCACCGGCACCATTCGGCAGGTGGGCGCGCTGGATCGAGCAGTCACCGCGAGCGAAAGTGCGTTAGAGGCCAAGCAAGAGGGATTCGCGGCCGGTCTCAACACCAACCTGGAGGTTCTCGATGCACAGCGCGACCTGTTCGAGGCCAGGCGCAACTATCTCAAGGCACGCTACGATTACATCCTGAATTGGCTGCGGTTGAAGCAAGTCGTGGGCAGCCTGACCGAAGATGACCTACAACGAGCCGGCACATGGTTGCAGTAGAGGCATCGAACTTCGCGAGCGCGGACCAGGCCGAAACCGAGTTTTACCGTGCATTTCAAGCTAACGATATTAACGCCATGATGGCGATTTGGTCCGAAGAAGACGACATCGTTTGCATACATCCACAGGGTCCGCGCCTGGAAGGATATGAGAAAATCCGCGAAAGCTGGATACAGATTTTGCAAAACTCACCGCCGATTCGGTTGCGGCTCACCGAGCAGCGCCGTATAGACGGCGACTCGATCGCCATTCGTTACGTCAATGAAAACATCTATCTTGCCAACGACCAGGAACCGCAATTCACCATTCATGCCACTAATGTGTATCGACGCACCAACAAGGGTTGGCGGATTATTCTGCATCATGCATCGCCAACCCCGGAGACCCTCCTTAACCTGCAACAGCGACAGTCCGAGGACGAAGATACAGACGTAGACGTGACTGTACATTAAGCGACACAATGCGTACTGTCGTAGTTGTGTTGGCGGCGCCATGCCGGCGCCGGCGGTGGTTGCAGGACACCGGCAACAAGCATACAGTGGCCAATAATTGAGAGGTTCCTGCTCAATCGGTCGATGAATAGTTATAACCTACGAAGGCTAGAACGGAGGAGAATCATGTTCAGACCCCCAATACCCAATCTGTCGTCTGTCGTACTCGCCGCGTTGCTTTTCGTGCCTTTCGGTGCAGCAGCCGAGGAATGCAAAAACCGCGGTGACCTCGATGCTCGCTATTGTGACGACAACGTCGACCTCGTCGCCGATACCCCCAAGGAGTCGAATCAATGGTTGGATCCTGATGTATTGATATTCTCCTATACCCCGGTAGAGGATCCATCGGTTTATGAAAATGTGTTCACGGAATTCATGGACTACCTTGCGAAAAAAACCGGAAAGTCGGTCAAATGGTACGGCGCCGAGTCCTACGCCGCACAAGTGGAAGCAATGCGCTCGGGCCGACTGCACGTAGCGGGCATATCCACGGGACCGACGGTTTTTGGCGTAAATCTAGCCGGTTATGTACCGTTTGCCATCATGTGCAAAGGCGACGGCACGTTCGGATATAAGCTGCAATTGATAACTCACAAGGATAGCGACATCAAGGAAGTAAAAGATATGAAAGGGCGCAAGATTGCCCACGTCACGCCCTCGTCGAATTCCGGCAATCAGGCACCGCGCGCGTTATTCAAGAATATGGGGGTTACACCGGATGTGGATTACAAAGTGACGTACTCCGGAAAACACGATAACTCGATCATGGGTGTTGCGAATAAGGATTATGATGCGGCACCGATCGCATCCAGCGTGCTCGATCGAATGGTCACCAAGGGGATAGTCAATAAAAGCGATCTGCGCATTATCTGGGAATCACAGTCGTTTCCGACCACGTCTTATGGGGTTGTGCACAACCTGCATCCCGACCTTCAGCAGAAAGTTCGCGATGCATTTCTTAGTTTCGACTGGACAGGCAGTGGCTTGGATAAAGAGTTTGGTAAACAAGCGAATAAATTCTGTGCCATCACCTTCCAGGAGCACTGGCAACCGATACGGTTGATCCAGAAAGAAAACGGTGTGGTATATACCCAGGATGCATTGAAAGGTCTGAAGCTCAAGAAAAAGAAGAAAAAGAAAAAGAGCGGCTGATAGTCAGTGGCGGCGTCCCTCGGGACGCCGCCCCTCTCATTCCGATGCTTTCGATCACAGATCTGGTAAAGGTCTACCCCAGCGGCGAACAGGCCCTGGGCGGCGTTAATCTACAGATCGATCAACCACAAGTCGTAGCGGTCATCGGCTCGTCGGGAGCCGGCAAGAGCACTTTGATTCGGTGCATCAACCGTCTCGTCGAACCGACCTCCGGGCGCGTCCTGCTCAAGGATACCGATGTTACTTCCTTATCACGCCGCGCCCTGCGCAAGGCCCGCCGCCGCATGGGCATGATCTTTCAGGAATACAATCTGGTGGAGCGGCTGACGGTGATGGAGAACCTGCTTTCCGGGCGTCTTGGCTATGTCAGCTTTTGGCAGGCCTATCGCCGCACGTATCCACCACAGGATATCTCCCGCGCCTTCGAGTTGTTAAAACGGGTCGGTCTGGATGGTTATCACAACACGCGTGCCGATGCCCTATCGGGGGGTCAGCGACAGCGCGTGGGTATCGCTCGCGCGCTCATGCAGCAGCCGGATCTGTTGCTGGTAGACGAGCCCACCGCCAGTCTCGATCCCAAGACGGCGCGGCAGATCATGCGGTTGTTGTGCGAACTCGCCCATGAACAAGGTACACCAGCGGTGGTCAACATCCATGATGTCAACCTTGCACAGGGTTTTGCCGATCGGATCGTGGGGCTCGCCGATGGCGTAATTGCATTCGATGGCGCCGCCGATGAACTTACCGCGGCGGTATTGAATGAAATATACGGCGAGGAAGACTGGAGCAAGACAATTCAAAAATCGGGCGCCGACCGGAGCGCCGGCAAGGATCGCGGCGCACTTGAGCGAGAATCAGCAGCCGGATGAGCGTACCGGTCTGGCGCCCCCCAAAATTTATCGTTACTCCATGGATTCGCTATGGATTGTTGTTCCTGGTTGTCGTTTACTTGGTATGCTCGCTGACCCCCGGACTGGTGCCGTTGGTGTCCCTGAATATCGACTGGACTCGGGCCGGACGGGGCCTGCCGCGCGCCGCCGATATGTTCTCGCGCATGTTCCCGCCGGACTTCAGCCGTTCGGAATTGCTCTACAGTGGGCTTCGGGAAAGCGTGCAGATGGCCCTTGCCGCCAGTTTGTTCGGTATGCTGTTGTCGATTCCGCTCGGATTGATTGCGGCGCGCAACCTGGTTCCACTGCCTGTATATCTGGTTGGCCGCGCCCTGCTCGGGATTAGTCGTACTTTTCACGAAGTGATTATCGCCATCTTCTTCGTCAAGATCTTTGGTTTTGGGCCGCTGGCCGGTGTTCTTACCTTGGTGGTCGCAAGCATGAGTTTCATCGGCAAGATGCTGGCCGAGGACATCGAAAACATGCCGCCCGGCCAGCTCGAAGCGATCAAGGCTACCGGCGCTAGTTTTCCCAAAATGTTGTTATACGCAGTGCAACCGCAAATGTTGCCACGCTATTTAGGCGTCTCCATATATCGCCTCGACGCCAACATTCGCCATTCGACCGTGGTCGGAATCGTCGGCGCGGGAGGTATCGGGCAAGTGCTGGCAGCAAGCTTCTCTCGCTACGACTATGACTTCAGTCTCGCGATCCTGCTTTCCATCGTGGCGTTGGTGTTTATCGGTGAGTTTTTCAGTAATTGGGTACGAGAGAAGTTGCGATGACACGCGAAGATCAGGCGCGTAAATATCCTGACGTCTGGAAGCGGTTCACGCCCAGAGAAACGCTGGTTCGCTACGCATGGTTCATCGGTCTCGTTTTTATCGCGGTTTGGTCCCTCAAACGGTTAGAAATCCCATGGTTTTATTTCCTGGATGCCCATGAACAAGCGGCTGATCTGGTAACGCGCATGGTGCCGCCGTATTGGGAATTTTTTGCTGATATCACCGGCCCGCTTATCGAGACCATCCATATTGCCACCCTGGGCACGGCGATAACGGTATTGTTCGCGCTGCCGATCGCGTTTCTTGCGGCGCGCAATACCACCCCCAACGCAGCGACCTGGTTTGTCGGCCGCTTCATCCTGGTCGCGTCTCGCTCGGTCAACACCGTAGTATGGGGACTGATCTTTGTCGCGATCTTCGGCCCCGGACCCATGGCGGGGATCTGGTCCATAGCCGCGCGATCTATCGGCTTCGTTGGAAAACTGATTGCCGAGTCTATTGAGGAGATAGATCGCGGTACCGCTGAGGCCATCGAGGCCACCGGTGCGTCACGACTACAGGTGTTGATGGTCGGCGTGATACCCCAAGTGCTGCCGGTGATTTACGGCACCATCGTCTACCGATGGGATATCAACATTCGGGAATCGACGGTACTGGGCTTCGTGGGCGCGGGCGGCATTGGCATCATGCTTTATTCGTCGATCAATCAGTTCGCTTGGCACGAAGTGTCGGTAATGTTGATCGCGATTTTCGGCATCGTGCTGATCAGCGAACTCGTATCAGCCATGGTTCGCAAGCGAATTACATAAATTCGCTTAACCCGCATATTGCGCCAAGGATCCCGGATAATGGCGAAGGTGTCGGGCGCCTTTGTGAAATAATACGGTTTGAGGTCCCGTGCCAACCTGAACCGAACGGAAATTTCCGGGACACGTTGGTGGAATATCACAGGTTAACCGCTGCCCGATAATAAGCTGTCCACGACTTCCACGAATCCAGCACCACAGCGTTGCTTGGTGACATAGGCCGGCTGAGGAGTTATTCGGTCACCAAAATCCGCGACATTCGCGACCCCGATACTGTTAGGAAAATAAGCGAACATCGGTGCGTCGTTGGGTGAGTCCCCCACAAACAAGTACCGCTCTCGTTCTGCATCTAGATCGACCCCGAAACATTCCGACATTAAAGTGCGGGTCATCGAGAGCTTATCGTAATCACCAAACCAGCCATTCACATGAATGGAGCTTACTTTAGCGTGGGCGCCGGCCTGGTGGAAAAGTTGCACGATGTGCGCGACCTCGGTTTCACCCAGCGGGGTGACGTCTTCGCAGTAATCAATCGCAAGATCTGACTCCCGATATCGCTGCTCGGAAGCGAGGGCGCAACCGGGGACTTTCGACAAAATGAGGTTTGCCAACTCTTTCAATCGGCGTCGGTTCTCACAACGATGTATGTCGTCAACGGAAAATCGTTTGTCTAATCTTTCATCGGCATGGTTATATCGAAAATAGAACGATCCATTCTCACCCACCACCGCGTCCACTGGCCACATTCGCGCGATATGATCGCACCAACCAGCTGGCCGGCCGGTGATCGGTATCACCACAAATCTTTCAGTATGCAGCCGCTCCATGGCGCTATAAGACTTAGCCGATAATTGACCCTCGCTAGTCAGTGTATCGTCGATGTCAAACAGCACGCCACGGATGCGATGGCGAATATGTATTGGCAACAAGCCAAGTGGTTGCATGTCGTTACATCACCGCTTACTGCGTTCCGTTTCGTTGTTGTTCAGCTCCGGAATATAGTCTCCTAGCAAGTTGAGTGTTTTCTGCAGTGCGCCTCGGTTTTCGGCGACAAATGCTTTTCCCGCTTCTCCGGCTTTGAATCGCAAGTTTGGGTCTGCAAGATAACGATCAACAGCCGCGGTTAATTCTCCTTGATCGGCCACGCACATACCGGCATCGTGCTCCAACGTGTGCCTGCTGATTTCCTGGAAATTGAACATATGCGGGCCAAATACCACTGGTAATCCTAGCGCGCACGGTTCCAAGACATTGTGTCCACCCACAGGCACCAGACTACCGCCCACGAAAGCGATGTCGGAAGCCGCGTAGAACAGGGTTAACTCGCCCATCGAGTCACCGATGAATATATCCACGTCGCTATCCAACGGTCCAGCGTCTTGGCTGCGTAACACCGTTTTATACCCGGCGCGGCTACAGCGCCGGGCTACGGCGGCAAACCGCTCTGGATGACGCGGCACAATGACCAGTAGTAGATCGGGATGATTTTGTTTCAGCTTTGCAAACACCGCTAATAATGTCTCGTCCTCACCTTCGTGGGTGCTGGCGGCGATCCACACCAGGCGATCCGATCCCCATTCGCGACGCAACACCTTGGCCACCTCTATCTGACTGGCAGGCAATTTAACCTCGAATTTGATACTTCCGGTGACGCGCACTGACTCCTTACGCGCTCCCAATCGCTTTAAACGCTCGGCATCGGCATGTGTCTGCACCGCAAACCCGGATGCCAAGCGTAGAACCGGGCCCATGAAACCCACCACTCGCTGGTAACGATAAAACGATTTTTCCGACAAGCGCACATTGGCGAACAACAAGGGTATTGCTCGTCGTGAACATAGACGAATGATGTTTGGCCACATTTCGGTTTCCATGAACACAGCCAGACGCGGCTCGGTTTTATCGATGAATCGATTCACCGCTGCAGGATAGTCATAGGGAACATAGTAATGATATACCCGATCACCGAAACATCGGCGAACCTGAGCAGAGCCGGTGGGCGTCATCGTTGTCACCAATAGGGTGATCGCATTAGCTTTATCAAGCAGCGCATTCACCAATGGCTCAGCGGCGCGCACTTCTCCCACGGACACCGCATGCAACCAGACATCCACCGGTTGCTGCAACCGCTCGATGAATCCAAATCGTTCCCGCCAACGGCGCCAGTAGTCGCGATTTTTGAAACCCCGCCAAAACAACCGGATCAACAGAATCGGCAAAAACAAGTACAGAAGGGGTGTGTACAAAAAGGTCACAAAAACAGTTGCTGGTTAACACTGATAAATGTTAGGTGAAAAGTGTTGATGCACTCGCTTATTGACTGTGTCATTTTTATCAATCACCCACGCCAAGCCAATCCCGCGCGCCGAGAAAATTTTCATACAGGTCGGCCTCGGGAGAACCCGGCTGTGGCGTGTAGTTGTAGCGCCACGCCACTACTGGCGGCAGCGACATCAGAATCGATTCCGTGCGGCCCCCGCTCTGCAAACCAAATAAAGTGCCTCGGTCGTATACCAAGTTGAACTCCACATAGCGGCCCCGCCGATACAGTTGCCAATCCCTTTCGCGCGCGCCATATTCCGTCAGCTTACGGCGTTCCACTATGGGCAAATACGCTGGCGAAAAGTGATCGCCTACGCTGCGTAAAAATTCGAAACACCGTTCGAAATTCGGTGTGTTCAAGTCATCAAAAAACAACCCACCAATACCCCGGGTCTCATTACGGTGTCGAATGAAGAAGTACTCATCGCACCATTTCTTGTAACGAGAATAGGCGTGATCACCAAAATCTTTACACGCGTCAAACGCCGTGTTGTGCCAGTGGACAGCATCTTCGGGAAATCCATAATAGGGAGTCAAATCGAAACCACCACCAAACCACCACACTGGATCCACTCGATCGGTGCCGGCGACGAAACAGCGAACATTCATATGCGAAGTCGGCACGTAAGGATTCAGTGG
>CALZGZ010000006.1 GCA_945787105.1 uncultured Gammaproteobacteria bacterium | reverse complement strand
CAAACATCAAAATTATACATCAAATGGTGCGAATTATGATGCAATTCCCGGGGGCAGTTTACCTAATTATTGGTCTTAGGACCTGGTTTACGTCTACGCAAGCGCCTCCCAGTAATATTTTCCAGCTCCGATAGAAAACGGCCGTCCTCGATCGGTCGACCGGTCCGCGCATGGTTTCGAATCGTGTCCAACTCCTCGTCACTACTCCCCAACGCAAGATAGTTCGACCAGTCCGGGATTCGGTCCAGCATGGGGTGTACCGCCACCAGGCCATCATCGGTCTCACTCAAATGCGCATGTACGCTGGACCACCTCCACTTTCCAGGACATCCGCATAGTTTCGCGCGAACCGGATTCAGTTCTGTGTATCTAACCGTGGCAAGCAGATAGCGTTCGTCCATGACAAACGAATGAAAACGTTCTTGCCACAGATGGCCTCGCCATCCTTCGCGAAAGTTTACGCGGCGGGTATACATGCGATGGGCGTCCCTGAACAACTGCGCCAAGCTATCTTTGAACTGAGGAACAGCAACCAGATGAACATGGTTCGGCATCAGGCAATATGCCCAGATTTCAACACCCGCTTTGACCTTGCCGTGAACTAGAAGATCAATGTAGTACCGGTAGTCATCTGTTGAAAAGAAGGTTTGCTGACGGCGATTGCCGCGTTGTGTGACGTGATGGGGATAATCTGGCACCACGAGTCTGGCGATCCTGGCCATAGTTTTGCTCCTTGCTCCGTTGGCGTTGTTATTCCTTTAACGACTTTTAGATATAACACAACGCTACTCAATTTGGTACGCTGCCGAGGGAATATCCGCAATAAAGTGTACTGTCCCCGGAACTCCGGAACTCTACATGTCGCTCAAGCCCCATTCCTTGTACTCCTGGCCCCCGAGGTAACCGTCGCGGTTTCGATCGAGGCTATCGAACCGGCGGTTACCCCAATCGGTCAGCTCGTCGCGAGAAATGCGGTTATCGTTATTGATGTCGGCAGCGTCCAGCGTCGCTCGGTCGGGGCCGCGACATTCTGTCAGCGTCCAGGCACCGTCCTTATTTTGATCACGGCAATCGAATCGATCGATAATAGTGCGGCCGAACTCATCGCGGTCGACACGCGAGTCATCGTTACGGTCCGCACGATCGAAAGCCGGGGACTGTGCCCACAGTGGGTCGAAGAAGAACGTAGCAATAATCAGGATGCTCAGCAGGAAACTTAGTTTCGACATGTCATTTTCGCTCTACATTGAGTCGTATCAGGGAAATTCTAGGGCCAGTTTACTTAATTGTCGGTTTTGGGGCCCGGTTTAAGTCTGCGTCCCACAACGCTAGTCAACTGCGTACGCCACCTAGCGGTTTTCACAATTATAAGTAAACCGTCCCCGGATAAAACGGATCAATGTCTCTCTGACCGGAGAAGACAGCGCGTTTGGCCACGTCTGATATGGTTACCGTTGATCACGATGTGATACGCTTTTGTCATGGTTTCCTGCGTTCAGACCACCTACGGAGAACCGAATAATGAAGATTACAATCAAGATTGTCATCGCCACTGTCGCCGGTTTTATCTCGGTGATGTATTTTTCCGCCCAGGCAGCCTCGCTCAATCCGACCTTGGATAATCGCGTATCGATTCGCGGCGGACCCTTCTTGGCGAGCATTGACTCTAAGATTAGAGTCCAGGGACAGGAATTCGACCTCGAAGACCGGTTGGACGATGACAAGACCACGGCTGCAATCGCCCTGGATTGGCGCATCACCAGCCGGTTGATTCTGAGCGGCGGGTTTTCAGAGCTGTCCCGCGACGAGACCGTGACCGCCAGTGCACCGATCCCGGTCGGTGGGCTCAGTATCCCCGCCGGATCCAGCGCCAAGATTGATTTCACGACGCGCAACTTTGATGTGGCCTTGGGCTACTCGTTCCTGCGCAGCGACACCACCGAGCTGGGCGCCAGGATTGGGGTCAAGGTGCTGACGATTGAGGATAAGGCGACTTTTACCTTACCGGGGGCGCCGACCGTGGTGCTGGTAGATGACGACACCACCCAACCGCTGCCGACGCTGGGTGCGTACCTGAATCATGCCTTCTCACCGCAGTGGTTGATCACCGGCCGTTTCGGCTATTTCAACTTTGACGTCGGTGATATTGACGGCAAGATCACGGACCTGTTCGGCAGCGTCGAGTACCGCCCGTGGCAAAGCGTGGGTTTGGGTCTGGGCTATATCTACACCGATGCGGACGTGAAGGTCACCGACAACAATGTCACCGCGACCGACGTGGATTACCAGTACAAAGGGCCATTCGCATATGTGCTGCTCGGTTTTGGCTCGGTGCGCTGAATCTTATCGACCTGCAACAACGATCGAGCACGGAGTCAGCGCGCCTGACTTCGTGCTGACGCCTCTAATTCCGGGTAATTCCGGGGACAGTCTACTTAATTAAGAACAAGTTCTTTTGCCAAGTTGAAAATATCGTCGACGGGATCCTTACGCAGGCGTAAACCGGGACCCAGTTCGAAAAATAAGTAGACTGTCCCCGGATCTCGGCGAGGGATTTTCCACAAATATGTATACTGTCCCCGGAATTACGGAATTAGCCGTGTCCCCGCAACAACACTCATGTAAACTGCGCGCTAAGTAAAATAACCAACCGTTCAAGTCAAAAAATGAAAATAGTTTACCTACCTGTTTTAGCAATACTTTTTACCAACGTTGTTCACGCGCAAGAGCCCGCGACGGTCACGCCGCGCGGCGACTACAAATGGGCAGTGACGGCTTATTATGGGAAGCTGACAGGGGATACATTGAGCGATGTATTGACCTTCCAAGCCGACTACGATTCCGATTATAAGTTCTGGGTGCTGGCGCTGGCGCGGAAGCTCAAGACCGTCAATCCGAAACTCACTATCGAGTTCGAAGGACAGCTCGCCAAGCACACCGAAGGACAGGATCACTGGGAAATCAATGGCCTGTTTGCGGCGAGATGGTTACGTTTTCCCTGGGACGCATATGTGGACACCACGGCCGCCGCCGGCGTCGGACTCTCCTACGCCACCGAATTACCCGAGTTCGAAGTGGAGACCGAGGGCGCCAGTGAAAAGCTGCTCGGGTATCTGATGTTCGAGTTGACCTTCGGCCCCCCGAGCATCCCGCAGTGGGATTTGGTGACGCGCATCCATCACCGCTCCGGCGCCGAGGGCTTGTTCGGCGACGATATTAAGGGCGCCTCAAATTCGATTACCCTTGGCCTCAAGTACCGCTTTTGATATTTGCCTAAAAAAGTAAACAGGGGATCGATTTTGTGGCAAAAAGGGCAAAAACGGGACAGATCTATTTTTTCAAACAGGGGATCTATTTTTTTGAAAAATAAATCTGTCCCCTCTTTATGGGTGGAAGACATGAAGGAAAACGATGCGCATACAGCTTAGATGTTCCCATTGTTCAATGCTTGCCGGCCTCCTAGCGATCCTCATGCTGGGTAGCGGCGCCCCGGCATACTCCGCACAGGAGATGCTCGACCGTATTTCCCAGAAGACGTGGAAGGGCGATTTCAAAGCAATGCTGGAGCGCCGCAAGATTCGCGCCCTGGTGGTCTACAACAAGCTGATGTATTTCCTCGACGGCGCGACACAGCGCGGTGCGAGCTACGATGGGCTCAAGCAATTCGAGGCGTATATCAATGAGAAGTACAAGCTCAACATTCGCAAGCTGCACGTTGTTTTCATCCCGGTGCCGCGGGACCGGCTGTTACCTGCATTACAAGAGGGCCTTGGGGATATCGCCGCCGCCAATCTGACCATTACGAAGGAACGCCTGCAACAGGTGGATTTTTCCGAACCCCTGTACAACAACGTCAGCGAGGTGCTGGTGACCGGTCCCGCCGCGCCGCCGGTCGGGCACCGCGACGACCTCGCCGGTCAAACGATCCATGTACGAAAATCCAGCAGTTACTTCGACAGCTCGACCGCGATCAACCGGGATTTTAAAAAGCGCGGTCTGAAACCGATTGCGCTGGTGCCGGCGGACGAATATCTCGAGGACAACGATCTGCTGGAGATGGTAAACGCCGGCCTTATTCCGATGACTATCGTCGACAGCCACAAGGCGCAGTTCTGGAAAGACATCTTCGATAACATCGAGGTTCATGCGGATATTGCCGTACGCGAAGGCGGTCAAATCGCATGGGCGTTTCGCAAGAATAGCCCGATCTTAAAAGCGGTGGTCAACCAGTTCGTGGACAAGAACAAGAAAGGGACCTTGCATGGGAACATGATCCTCAAGCGTTATTTCAAAGAAAACAAATGGGTGCGGAACTCAGTGAGCAAGCACGAATTGGAAAAGTTCCTATCGATGCTCGACCTGTTTGAGAAATATGCCGCTGACTATGAGTTCGATTGGGCGATGTTGACCGCGCTGGCTTACCAGGAATCGCAACTCGATCAGACCAAGCGCAGCAAAGCCGGCGCGGTTGGGGTGATGCAGATTTTGCCCACCACCGCCAAGGATCCCAACGTCGGTATACCGGACATTGAGAAGCTGGAAAGCAACGTCCACGCCGGCACGAAATATCTGCGCTTTCTGCGCGAACGCTACTTCAATGATCCGAAAATAGACCAAGTCAACCAGACTTTGCTGGCGTTCGCCGCCTACAACGCTGGTCCGGCAAGGGTCGCCAAGTTGCGCAAAGAGGCGGCACAGCGTGGACTGAACCCAAACCTGTGGTTCGGGCATGTCGAGATCATCGCCGCCGAGCGTATCGGCCGCGAGACGGTGCAGTACGTGAGCAATATCTACAAGTACTTTATCGCCTACAAATTAGTCATTGAGAAACTTGACCGGCGCGAAGAGGCGAAACAGGAGATGCAGAGGAAAGCCGAAAAATGATAAGGAAAGGATCCTACCGTTGTCATCCTGACGAGTGAATCGAGGAAGGATCTCACCCTATGGCGGATACCTTCCGATGTTCGGAATGACCAACAACAGGTTGGATGCCTCGCGATGCTCGGCACGACCACTGTGTCACCACTATCCAATACGGTGAGATTCCTCGCGGCACTCGGAATGACATCGAGGATTCGGCACGACCAACAGCAGGTCGGATTTTTTCCCCTGCTGCGCGGGGACAAGCGCTGCGCTCAGACTGACAGGGTTAATGCTCAGACTGACAACAATTGACTTGGGCGTCAGATCAGCGCCTGTTCAGTGAGCGCCTTGATCACTGCGTTGATTGCGGATTTAATCAACTTCTGATCGGCCTCGGGGTCGATGGTGTCGGACTGCATCGACCACACCGGCTTCTCGGTCTTGACGTCGTAGAGCGTGGTCTCCAACTTGATCACTTCATAGCGCTGGTAATAACCCGGTTGATAGACCTGGGTGTAAGCGGCCGAGTAGTGTCCGTAATACCCAAACCCGGGCGAGTACATCGGCGGTTGGTACACCTCCTTTTGCTCCACGCCGACCAGATGGGTAACCAGCACCGCGTCGATGTTTTTTCCGGAGATCGCCGCCTTGATCGTCTCTTTGGAGATCTTCTGATCCTGAGCCATGATACTAAAGCTTGGAATAGCAGTGATCTGCTTCTTGCTGAGTTCGTCCACCAGGTTGGACTCGAACATGCGCCGCTTCGTCACCTCCCTGGCCACCCCGATCACCAGGATGTCATCGAATTTCTGTCCGGCGTAGCTCGGATCACGCCACTCGGCGGTCTTCTGGGTTGCCGCGCATGCGGTCAGGAACAGCGCTGCAAGAGCGCCCAAACAACACTTCACAAACAACGATCTCATCGGCGAAATTCTCCTCGAAAGAAAATGGTGCAGGCGATCGCATCGCTGCCGCGATGCTGTCACGATACTGACGGGTAGATTGGCATGGATCCCTGCCGCGTATCAAGAATATTCGGGGGACAATAAACACAACTATCTGAATTGAACCCTAAATTACGTATACTGTCCCCATGGATCTGTCAACGCTACTCAAGAAAATGGTGGAGCGCGAGGCATCGGACCTGTTTCTCAGCGTAGATTCGCCGCCGCTGGTCAAGGTTGAAGGCGAGCTGCATGCCCTGGAGAACAAGAATCTTGATGCGAACCGCAACCGCAGTCTTATCTATTCGCTGCTCAGCGAGCAAGATGTCAAGGAGTTTGAGGGTCACCACGAACTGAATAAATCCCTGCACCTGCCGGACACCGGACGCTTTCGCGTTAATGTGTTTCGGCAACGGGGCGAACCCGCCATGGTCGTGCGGCACGTCCATGCCAGCGTCCCATCCATCGACCAGCTCGAGCTGCCCGCCGAACTCAAGGAGTTTGCGATGCTGGAACGCGGCCTGATTCTCGTCGTCGGCGCCACCGGGACTGGGAAATCGACCACCCTCGCCGCGATGATCGACTACCGTAACAGCAAGCGTGCAGGCCACATACTCACCATCGAAGACCCAATCGAGTTCATCCATACAAATAAGCGATCCCTGGTGAACCAAAGAGAGATCGGCATGGACACCCTCTCCTATGCAGCGGCGCTGAAGAACGCACTGCGGGAGGCGCCGGATGTCATTCTCGTCGGTGAGATACGCGACCGGGAAACCATGAGGCACGCCATTAACTACGCCGAGACCGGCCACCTATGCCTATCCACGCTGCACGCGAATAACGCCAACCAGACTTTGACTCGCATCATCAACTTTTTTCCCGAGGACGCGCGACCGCAAGTCCTGCAAGACCTGTCACTGAACCTGCAAGCGATCGTGGCGCAACGCTTGTGTGTGGGCCGGGATGAGCGGCGGGTGGCTGCGGTAGAATTTATGTCGCGAACACCCTACATCGCCCAGCTCATCGATCGCGGTAAAATTGATGAGATCAAGGAGGCCATGGAGAAAAGCCAGGGCCGGGTTTCCAAGACCTTCGACCAGGCACTGTTCGAGCTCGTCCATGTCGGGCGGATCACCGAGGAGGAGGCGCTGCGGCACGCCGACTCGCGCAACAATCTCGCGTTGCGTTTTCGGCTCGAAGGGACCGGTTCGCGCAAGGCCTATCCCGTGAAGAGCGAGTATACCCTCGCCGAAAACGCGCCTTTGGATACCTACAGCACGTTCCGGATCTTTCCGTTAAAGGTCGATCGAGACAACGCTGGCGCGGAGCAGCGCATTACTGCGGCACTGGTGCACGCATTCGAAGCAAAAGGGCTCACCGAAGACCGCTCGTCCCCGGACGTCGACGTGCAATACATCTATGGCATCAAGAGCACCAAGGATCTCAAAATGGAGCCGGTGGCCGACGAAGGTAACAGCTTTGAGTATTACCGCCCGCAGAGCAACCAACATCACATGCTGGTGGTGAATGTGGTGGACCTTAAGACCAGAAAACCGGTCTACCGGCTCACCGCCTCCCGGCGCAAGACCGACTACCAGGCCTCGGAGGCCGAACTCAATCGTATGTTTGTCGATCTGCTAAAGAAGTTGCCGGTCGGAAAATCCGCCGGTTAAAACCGCAACTCCACACGCGGCTTGGCATCCGCGTCCCGGGCGGCCTGCGGCGCGCAGGTAAATATCCGCTCCGGTGCAACGCCATCTTGATGAACGAGGCGATCCTTGATCACCACAGCGCGGTCGTATCCCAGCGCGATGAGTTCGTCTTCTTGCTGCGGCGTTAACTCCGCTTTCTTGTCTTTTAGCAGGTTGTCCTTAACGGGCGCACCAAACCGCGCGCCGACGTCCGCATACGTTACCACGGGACAGAGCTGGACAGTGCTGGTTTGTGGTTGCAACTGATTGGCCAACTTGTCGAGCGCTTTCTGGTGGGCCTCTTGAAGGTCTGCGCGTCCGGCCTCAAACCCGATCGGCGCCATTGTCTTTTTCATGAGACCTTTGAAAATCCCTTTGGCGAAACTGAGCTGGGGAAACAGGACGAACCCCAGTGCCGAGATCCCAGAGCTCAGGGCGCCCCGTATGGCTGTGTCAATCACGTCGTCCAGTCCAACCCTGGTCTTACCCAGATCACCCACTATCGGCACGCTCAGCGTTACATTTCCCGCCTGATCACTGAGCAGTGACAAAGCCCGGTCCAGGCGCATGCCGATATCGGCCTCGAGTTGCTTGGCCAACTCTGGCAACACAGCTTGGACTTTGACCTTGGCAAGTAGCAGCTGGTTTTGTGAATCCATATGGCCGCCGGTGATGCGCGTGGTGGATGCGATGCGCAACTGCCCGCGTTCCATCGCATGTCCGATCAAGGGCACGGTATACGAGGAAAGCGGCACCAGTTCGAGGTCACGGGCCTCGAGTTCCATCGCGAATTCGGGTGCCGGCAGAAACGGCTTGGCGGTCCCCGTTATGCGGATCTTGCCGTACTGACCCACGTTGCCGGCGAGCGTGATGCTGGCTGCGGTGTCCGGCTGCTCGGTGTCGATGCCGGCGACACGTAGCTCGCTGATGAACGCCGTAGTTTGGAAGGGCGGGCGCACGCCCTGATCCTCGAGCCGCACGTCATTGCTGCCCGCGAGGCGTAGTTCTCCAACGCGCAACCGCGGCCCAATCTGCCTGCCGCCGACGCGCGGCTCGGAGTTTGACCGATCTTTGGTTTCGGTGTGGCGGGTTGCAGCGGGTGTTACGCGCCGTTGCGACGGGTCCATCCCCGTTTCGAGCAGTTGATCGATCTCCCATTGTTGGTTCGCATCGCGCCGCAGCCGGGCGTGTAGATCCTGTAGTTGGACCGTTGCGATATTGATACCCTGATCGGCGCGCCAGGCCAGGTCGGTGATTTGCGCACTGTTGAGATTCGCTACCGGTTCGGCGTCGGTGCGCGGATTGGCGAGCACGCTGAGCCCCCGGAGATCGATCTGCGTGGCGTCCACATGGTTCAATCCTTTCGTGGTTACCCCGTCAGCCTCCACCTGATCGGTGGCGAGGAACACCACGGGTGTACCCGCCGCGCCGACCTGAAAGTCCATCGCGGTTATCTTGGCTGCCTCCAGGATTTTAAGATCCCGAATGCTCGCCGTCTTGAAACCCAAACGGCGCAATTCCGCCACCGTCTCTCCAAGTTGCCCGGGAGGCACCCGCAGACCCTCGGCCGCGAAGTCCTTGATGGTGATCAGTTCGGCGCTATCGGTTTCCACACTGCCGGCGGCAATGGTGTCCAATGAGAACAACGGCGCACCCGCGCGGGTATCGATCAAAGTTGTGCCGACCGCCCGCAATGCGGCCTGCGCCTTGATATTGAATTTCTCCTTTAACCGCGACACGGCGACCTTGCCGTTCAGCTCGATCTCCCGGTGTTTTGCCTCGATCGGTTCGTCCGCAGACCGAAGTGTTAGATCACGCCCGCTTAACCGCCCATCCAACTGCAGCGCCCAGGGCGCCTGGCGCGTTTTGTCCGCGTACTCGATATTGCCCGTCCACCCGAGTTGGTCCACTTCGAGCTGCAACCGCTTCCCATGGGTGTTGCCTCCCGCCAGCGCTAATTCTCCCTGGTAAGTGAGCATCATGCCCTGTTGTTCTCGGTCGATGACATGGAGTTGACCGGACGCGTCGACCGCACCGCCCACGCTTTCCGGCTGCACCTTGAATAATCCAGCCACATAGCCGATCGGCAGTTCGCGTAATGCAATCTTGCCCGCAAGCTCAAGCCGCGGACTCAGCCGCAATTCCCGGTGTTCGAGCTCCGCCGGCGCGTCATCGATCCGACCTTGGAATACGAGTGATGCCGGGGGTGGGTTCGGTGCGCTGGTGAAAGACCTGAGTGACGCCGAATCGATGCTGATGGTGGAACTCACTGCGGTACTGCGATACATCACCTCGCTGTCGTGTACA
This sequence comes from uncultured Gammaproteobacteria bacterium, assembly GCA_945787105.1. Taxonomy (GTDB): domain Bacteria; phylum Pseudomonadota; class Gammaproteobacteria; order Arenicellales; family JAANXG01; genus CALZGZ01. The sequence goes on along the minus strand of CALZGZ010000006.1, from coordinate 16,056 downwards.
TTGAGTTGATCAATGCGCAGCAACCAAGATTGTGCTTGCCCGCCACGACTTTTTTCTCTGCCTTTACTGATGCTCCCGATTCGCCATCCTGCCTCAGGCAGCCGTTCGATCTCGAGACGCATGCCATCCAACTCGCCAGAATTGACGATCAGCTCACGCCGCAACAGTAACGGCCACACGCCAAAATCCACGCTCAACAATTTGGCCGCCATCACGTCGCGCGCGCCCATTTCCACGCGCACACCATTCAGCGCCGCGGTACCGGTAAACAGGTTTAAATCAACGTCTGCGATGCGTGCCCGATCGGCGCCATTGGCTAGCAGCCAATTTTGCAAAACCTGCTTCATCCCCCACGGCAGTGCGACCAACGCGACGGTGACGATGACTGCGCCGTAAAACACAATTCGCCACCACCGTATTGTGGTCACGGATTTTTCTTCACGAGTACGTTGTTCAACCATGCAAGCTTCGTTGTGTGTCCTGCGGCACTTTGGACCCACCCGATGTACCACGCGATGTTCGTGTAGTTCTGGTAGTGTAGTTCTGTGGAGTTCTGGGGACAGTTTACTTATCTGTGCATAAATTCGCCGACGGACTACTCACGAATCAGCCACGACACCGGCAAAGATCAGTGCAGTTAATCAACTATCCAACATATCCACAGATAAGTAAACTGTCCCCGGAATAGGCAACATATCCACAGATAAGTAAACTGTCCCCGGAATAGGGAGTAATAGGAAAGGGAAAACATCTTTGTTAAAAAACAAAACCCCGCCGAAGCGGGGTCCGTGTGAAAATCTGTATTCCCGGTTGCACTAGCTCAGAAGTAGCGCTACTCGACCCTCGGAGATCGAAGGCGGGTTCACCCCCAAATCCGATGCGTTTGTCTGTATCCAATCCCGTGCAACCTGGACGCTCTCATCTGTACCTGTTTTATCTTCACACACCGTCACCGTGACGCCACCGTCATCAGTGCGGATGAGTGAGTAAGATACAAAGCCGCTAACAGAACGGATGACGCTTTCGACCTCCGCTTTACGCTCGTCCAGTAGGTCGAAAAGCTGTTTCGCCCCTGAACCTGAATAGTTTCTTACCACTGCATACATATCCCCTGCCTCCTCTTTGTTAGGTAATTGTAATCGCCAGTCATCCCAACTCAGGCTGAATTATATAATTGCAATGGCGCAACTGATAGCAAAATCCAAAGTCCGGCGGTGTCAAAAGGAACGACAAGCAACCATCTAACAGCCAGTGCGCCCCGATTGTGTCAGCAGGTTGTTACGGCCACAAGGGGTCAAACGAGAATTGAAAAGCGAACGTTAGAATTAACGGCCAGCGTGAGCGGTAGCGCGTGTTATGCACCGCCGGTACTCGACGCTGTTGTTAGATGTCACGACCACCTACTCAAACTTGATCGGACTTTGAGGTTGGGTGTTTACATGGAGCGTGAAGATATCCGGCCTGGCGTAATGCCCCGCAACATCAAGCGCTCTTTTAGCGATACCGACACGCGCTGGATCCACTTCAGCATAAAGTATGCCCTTTTCCTTACGCATTGGACCCGCCACGATCTCACCTCCCGGTGCGATGACTGCTGAATCACCTGGATTTATCCATTGTTCCGATTTGGGGTATAAGTTTTCTTTTTCCGGGAAATCAGCGGGAATATCGCTATTTGTTAGAACCACACCACTGCCTATAACCCAACAACGACCCTCACGAGCAATATGCTGCATCGTTCCAATCCATCCGTCTCCGCTGTCGTAGGTTGGCGCTATGTAAATCTCTATACCTTGTGAATAAAGGGTATACCTCGCCAGAGGCATATAATTTTCCCAGCACAGCAATGTCCCGATTCTTCCGTTGCGCGTAGCAACAACATTTAAACCTGAGCCATCTCCGAACCCCCAAACCATCCTCTCCGGGTTAGTGGGCATCAGCTTACGATGGCGGTTCAGGATAGTCCCTTCTGACCCAATTATTACGACAGTGTTATAAAGGGTCGCCTGACTAAGTTGACTCTCTTTTTCATTTAGGCCACAAACAATTGTTATTTCATGTTGCTTTGCCGCATCGCAAAGCGGTGCGAGATCATTGGCCTCCAGATTGACGGCATTGTCTAATAAACGAGCATGTAATGCTTCGCTTAGCCCCCAATCACCACCGGGCCGGAGACGCCATATCCACGCCGGATAACCGGGAACAAATGCCTCTGGAAATATGACTAGCTTGGCACCAGCGGCTACCGCCTGTTCGAGCATACTTACCGCTTTTTCGATGGTTTTTTGACGGTCCAGCAATACGGAGGACTCTTGAACAATTGCGACCTTTAGCATGGTGCTTACTCTTTCACCTTAATATGGGATATCGAACAGACAATGGAACGAACGTTATCGACCCTGTTATCAATATTGAAATTGGCGTAGGTTTTCAGGATTGTCTGCATGTAATCCGAAAGTTGTAACAATTCGGCGGTGAGTGTCATTCTAGCAAATACGGACCCCACTATCGGGCTCAATAAACTAGAATGTGCGACGAATGTCGGCTTTGCGGCGCTGATGCAAAAGGCCGGATTGGGTCCGACTAGAGACCAAGTAGCATCTTGTACCGAAAAAAATTGGATTGATTTCCACTTCGGCTCTGAACGGCCACCAACCGCTGTTCATGGGGTGGTTGTACAACCAAACTGATCGACGGCAAATTGAGTCTTTCCGGACGCTGGCGTCCAGGCGTGGTGTCCAATAGGTTTCGGTTTTGCGGATTGCAAAGCGATTTCTGCGCCGCACCGAGTTCTCCCAATGGCGGGAGAATCGAAACTAAATCTAACCTCAGTAGCAAGCACCTGGCGGTAGGTTGCTAGCGTCGGTACACAACGTGGGATCTGTGCTGATGTTTGGTCTGCGATCAGGGTGGACTGTTAATCGGTTTGGAAAACAGGGGGCACAAAGAAAACGAGTGACGGAGGGATTATGAATTAATACCTCATGCCCCCCCTTGCTGAAAGGTCGCTCCTCGACCTAAAGCGGAAAAAGGAGTTGGAGTAAGGCGTGGTAAATTGTCCCGTCCGTGACTGGGTTGATTTTAGCCGGCGGACTTTTCAGTCTCCAGAAAACCTGTATACTTCCCGTCCCTTCCATATCGCTTCTATCGAGTCTGCTGGCATCGGGCCTACATCCTCTTGAGCGGTTATAGAACCTTTAGGAGGTGTCATGGGTAAGAAACTTGGCAGAAAACTTTACGTGGGTAATTTGCCGTACTCAGCCAACCAGGAGTCTCTGCGGGATACGTTTAGCCAGTGCGGCACGGTCGATTCGGTCAACGTGATCACGGATCGTGATACGGGTCAGAGCAAGGGCTTTGCCTTCGTCGAGATGTCGAGCAACAGTGAAGCGCAGAGGGCGATCCAGGAACTCAATGGTTCCCGCCTCGACGGCCGCGAAATCAAAGTCAATGAAGCCAAGCCACAGGCCCCACGGAGCGGCGGTGGTGGTGGCTATGGCCGCGGCAGTCGCTGGTAGCGACCTTGGTTTTGGTGCCGGTGTCGGCGCGGCTGCCTGAGGCGTAAACCGGCGTAGAACCGAATCCCAACACAGGATATGTAACCCGCCCTCGCGCCGGGTTTTTCTTAACCTGCGAATAACCGCTATTGTTTGCGGATTCAACTCCTGCCGCGTGCGCTGCAATAATATCGTCCGCTGACTCGCAGGATGAAACCACGGCTTGGTCGTCTAGGGGGACCTTAATCTCTTGCTTTTTCGCACTTACACAGATGCATGAGATAGACTCCTTTGTCGTTTGAATGGAGTACCATTGTGTATGTTGATACTAACGGTCGCTTACCCATAGTGGACACCCGCGGAAGAAATTTTTGCAGTACGAGGAGTGGCCACCGAAATAGGCCCGAACCATTAACTGCGACGAGGACCCACCGGTGCCGCCGAACTTAACCGCCAACGAAGCCCGCATCATCGGCTGTCTGATGGAGAAATCCGTCGTCACACCGGATCAGTATCCACTAACGCCGAATGCTCTGACCAATGCCTGCAATCAGAAGTCCGGGCGCAACCCGGTAATGTCCCTGGAGCAGGGCATGGTGCAGCGTACCGCCCGCGACCTGGGAGCTAAACATCTCGTGCATGTTGAGGAGAATTTCAAGAGTGGGGTGGAGAAATACAAGCAGCGCTTCTGCAACACGACTTTCAGCGATTATCAATTTGACCCACCTCAGTTCGCCATTGTCTGCTTGCTTTTGCTGCGCGGTCCTCAGACGCCCGGAGAGCTAAGAGCGCGCAGTGGGCGCCTGCATACCTTCGCCGATAACGCTGCTGTCGTGGAAGCACTCGCCACTCTGATCGAGCGGGACGGCGAGCCGCTGGTGGTGAAGCTACCACGCACGCCGGGGCGTAAGGACGCAGAATACATGCACCTGTTCTCCGGTCCCATTGACATCGAAGCACACGCTATCCAAGCGCAGGCCGCGAAGGCCGACGGGACTTCAGGGCGTGTCAGTACGTCTGAGTTGGAACAAAGGGTCAGCGAGTTGGAAGCGGAAGTCGCTGAACTCAAGGAACAATTAAAGACGTTACTATGATTCGACCCGATCAGTATTTTCATAGTGTGGCGGTTTAGTCCTCCGATTTGAAACGGTCATTCAAACCAAATGACTTCATGCCTGGCTGCTTTAATTGCTTGATTGCGCGACCAACGATCGCCTCGCGCCGTCATTTGTCAGCATGCGGTACGAATGGATGGTGACGAGGCGGTCCGCCTTTTCGCTTTGTTTTCCGCGTATGGTCCTAAATTTACTGCTCTAAAAAACTGCGTAAATCCTCGGAGCGAGAAGGATGGCGCAGTTTGCACAAGGCCTTGGCTTCGATTTGTCGAATACGTTCGCGGGTTACGCCGAATTGTTTGCCTACTTCATCCAACGTGTGGTCGGTATTCATCCCTATCCCAAAGCGCATGCGCAGTACCTTGGCTTCACGAGGAGTCAACGTGTCTAGAATCTCTTGGGTTGCACCCGTCAGGCCGGAACCGGTCGCGGCATCCATCGGCGCCGTGGCATTCTGATCCTCAATAAGGTCGCCGAGCTGTGAATCTCCATCCTCGCCGATCGGGGTTTCCATTGAAATGGGTTGTTTCACAATCTTTAACACCTTACGAATCTTCTCCTCGGGCATTTCCATGCGTTCGGCCAGTTCTTCGGGCAGTGCCTCACGTCCTTTTTCTTGCAGTATCTGGCGCGATACACGATTGAGCTTGGTGATGGCTTCAATCATATGTACCGGTATACGAATAGTTCTCGCTTGGTCCGCAATGGACCGGCCGACGGCCTGTCGAATCCACCATGTTGCATAGGTGGAGAATTTATAACCGCGGCGGTACTCAAACTTGTCCACTGCCTTCATCAACCCGATATTACCCTCCTGAATAAGGTCCAAAAATTGCAGGCCACGGTTGACATATTTTTTAGCAATGGAAATCACCAGGCGCAGGTTGGCTTCTACCATTTCCTTTTTGGCACGACGCGCTTTGGCCTCACCGATTGACATCCGGCGACTAACCTCTTTCAACTCGTGGATAGGAATACCAGCCAGCTGCTCGAGCATCTCTAGTTTATCCCGGTGTCCTTTAATTTCTTCGGCGTATTGCTCAATCACGGTTCTATTGTCGCCAGCCGCGCTTAACAATGCCCGATACAATCCCTTGCCGGTTTCTTTCTCAACGAAGGCTTTAATGAATGTCTTTCTGGGTATGCGCGCATGTACTACACAGATTTCCATAATGGCCTTTTCCCGTGCACGCACCAGTTTGACCAGATTCTTAATTCGATCCCACAACGCAGCAACCTGCTTCGGTGCGAGTTTGATTTCCATTACCTGTGCCGTGATCTTTTTTTGAATCTTTGCGACCTTTTCATCGCCGATCCCATGTCGTTCAATCGCCCGTATCAGGTTGTTGTAATTTTTACGGATTTGCTGGAATCTTTCTTTAGCTTCTTCTGGGTCAGGACCGGTATCAATATCTTCTTCTCTACTGGCACCTTCATGATCAGTACTGGTTAAGTTAGCAGGCCACGTTCGTTGCGGTTGTGGAATCGGTTCGTCTGCGGCGTTTGGGTCTACAAAATCCACCAAGAAATCTGTTAATCGAATTTCTTCGTTTTCGATCTGTCCGATTAGGCGCAGGATCTCTTCAATGGTGACCGGACAGCTGGCAACGGCTTCGGTACACTGGCGAATGCCATCTTCGATGCGCCTAGCCAATTTGACCTCATCCTTGCGAGTCAACAGATCCACAGTCCCCATTTCCCGCAGGTACATCCGCACTGGGTCAGTGGTGCGGCCAAACTCGCTTTCCACTGCGGTTGTCAGCACGGCATCGGTGTCGTCATCCTCGTGGTGAGAGGTGGGCTCCTCTTTGAGTAGAAGACTATCGGGATCGGGGAGTTTGTCGTGGACCGAAATACCCATGTCCATGATCATGTTAACGACAGCTTCAATCTGGTCCGTGTCGTGCATGTCGTCAGGCAAGTGGTCGTTGATCTCCCGATAGGTCAGGAAACCTTGATCTTTGCCTTGGAGGACGAGCTTTCTTAGTTCAGACTGTTTACTTTCTTGGTCCACGCGTTAGACACCTTGGCAGTAAGAACTTTTGACAAATGGCCTGCGAGTATAAGTGCGTGCGTATAAATTGTTAATGGATAAATTGTGCATCGATAAACAGAAGTCAGACCTATCCTCGAAACTAGCCGTCAAACTCCACAATAAGCCATCAATCACCGCGCTGTCTTTTACCAACATGAGTGGTGACCCAGAGCAGGTCATCCGCTTCCCTAACCCGGTCGCCGCAGGTAAATGCGGCACCTGGACACGGCCCTACGTTGCGCAAACGATGCCACGCAGTGGCAGCGCTGCTTTTAGCGCTTGCGCATTTGGGACGCGCGCGGCGCCATTGGCGCGGCGCCGCGCTCTTCCTTGTGCCGGAAGGTGATGCGGCCCTTGGTGAGATCATAGGGCGACATCTCAATGGTGACACGGTCGCTTGTGAGAATTCGGATGCGGTGCTTGCGCATCTTCCCCGACGCATAGGCCGTCACCATACTGCCGTTTTGGAGCGTCACTCGAAATAGCGTGTTCGGCAACACCTCATCGACGACACCTTCAAATTCGACCATCTCTTCTTTGGCCACGTGAAGTTGCGTTCCCGTCGCGTTTACAGCGCCTTCAGGTTGACGGCGGCGAACTTGCCGTTGTCCCCCCGCTGCACTTCGAACGAAACTTGCTGGTTTTCAGCCAGCGTGGATAAACCCGCACGGTCGACCTCCGAGATGTGCACGAAAACGTCCTTGGAGCCATCCTGGGGAGCAATGAAGCCAAACCCTTTGGCTGCGTTAAAAAACTTTACAGTACCGGTAGTAGACATGTTGTATTCCTGTGTATTAAGTAAGATAAAGCCGAGCACGACATCGTGCGCGACATCAAGTGACAAATCGGGGAAGGTCAACAAAAGCACCCGGAACGGATGCGGAGAGAACTAGCCAATAGGCCATTGATGCCCGGAGTATGAGCACTCCGTGCCAGAATAGCAAGCAAAAGCTTCGCGGCGTTGTGGCGCACATTCCTTCAACGTTCGAACGCGTGGACAGAAGTTATAAGAAGATGGCTTTGCTTGGGTCTGCAATTTGTGATGCGGGTGTAGGTTCGAGAAAACTACATTCTCTGGCGCGTCGGTGTCGGGTGCACTAATCAGGCGAACATCCGGCCCCTCGTGGGTTCTCTCATAATGTTAGTGCGTGAGATACTCATTGATCGCGTAGCTAAGCGACCCGACCCCAACGGGGGCGCATCACGTTGATAGAAGGGGAGTTGTTGTTCTTTCTGCGTCGATTGTTCGATGACAGTGTTCGTTGATCGCTGCGAGAAAATCTTCACCGTAGCGCGAAAGCTTGTGGTCGCCTACACCGGTGATCGCCAGTAGACCTGCTGGGTCGTGCGGCTTTATGCGCGCCATATGGGTCAGGGTGACATCACCGAACACGACATACGGTGGCACGCCCTGCTCACGAGCAAGCCGCGTGCGCAGTGCGCGGAGTTTTTCGAAAAGATCTTCATCGTACGGTTGTTCTGAAGAATCCAAATTTCGCGGACGTTTTTTCCTCGACGTCGCGTGGACCCGTGGACGTGCCAGCTCCAAACTGACTTCGCCCTTGAGTAACGGCCGAGACCGGTCCGTCAGCTTTAGCACCCCATACTTGGAGAAATCCTGGACCAGGAAGCCGCGGTGAATGAGCTGGCGCAGGATGCTGCCCCATTCCGCTTCACTGCGGTCTGACCCGATGGCGAAGGTGGACAGTTGGTCGTGGCGAAAGCGCCGCATCCGTTCGGTTTGCGCACCTCTGAGTACGTCGATGACGTGTTTAACGCCAAATCGCTGACCGACGCGATAGACACAGGACAAGGCCTTTTGTGCCTCTACTGTGGCGTCGAAGCGCTGCGGCGGATTCAGACAGACGTCGCAGTTCCCGCAGTCGCTCGTCAGGGGCTCGCCGAAATAACCGAGCAAGACGCGCCGTCGACAGGTGAGGGCCTCGGCAAAATCGACCATCGCGTTCAACTTCTGCAGCTCGATGCGTTTCTGGTCCGCGTTTTCGGAACGTTCCAACAAACTTCGGACTAATACGGCGTCCTGCATGCCGTACAGGAGCAGGGTTTCGGCGGCAAGACCGTCGCGACCCGCGCGTCCGGTTTCCTGATAGTAGCCCTCGATGTTCTTCGGCAGGTCGAAGTGTACGACGAAGCGCACGTCGGGTTTGTCGATGCCCATGCCGAACGCCACTGTGGCCACAACTATATCCAGCTCATCCTTGAGAAACGCCTCTTGCACAGCTTGGCGTCGCTCGTTCGGCAGGCCGGCGTGATAGGGGGCCGCCGCGGTGCCACGGGCGGCGAGGCGCTGCGCCAGATCCTCGACGCGTTTGCGGCTGAGCGCATAGATGATGCCGGCCGCCTTGCTCCGCGGTGCGAGAAAGGTCGTGAGTTGATCGAACGGGCGGTTTTTTTCGAGCACCGTGTAACGGATGTTCGGGCGGTCAAACCCGGCGACGTAGCGCTTGGCTCGGGACAAACCAAGTCGCAGTACGGCATCATCCCGAGTCTGGGGGTCGGCGGTAGCGGTCAGCGCGATCATCGGCACGTCGGGGAAATGCTTTCGCAGCTCTCCAAGTTGTACGTACTCGGGCCGGAAATCGTGCCCCCACTGAGAAACGCAGTGGGCCTCATCAATGGCGATGAGTGCGACATCGACATCACCCAGTTGTTGCAGGAACGTGGGTTGCAGGAGTCTTTCGGGCGCTACATATAGCAGATCGAGCTTTCGGTCGTGCAGTCTCGCCAGGACCTCCCGGGACTGTTGGGGTGCGAGACTCGAATTGAAATAGGCGGCCGAAACGCCATTGCCTCGGAGCGCGTCGACCTGGTCCTTCATAAGTGAAATCAAAGGGGAAACAACGATCGCCACGCCTTGTCTAATCAGCGCCGGAATCTGGTAACAGAGCGATTTGCCGCCTCCCGTTGGCATTAATACAAAAGCGTCGGCGCCGCGAATAAGATCCTCAATGATTTCTTGCTGATAAGGTCGGAACGACTGATAGCCGAATACGCGCTGGAGTAGCGTCAGCGGATCTTGATGAGCATTCATGGGTTGCGATTGTAACGGGAAAGACCCGCCACAACGAATTTCGAAACATCCGATTACCGATGCGCGCGCCTCACCAAGGTGTTAGCCGTAATCGCACAACGATAGGCAAAAACCGATGCTTCGTTCATTCGCTGTTGATCTAAGCGCAGGCACAGACATCCTGGAAACCACACACCCGGTGTCGTGGTCCAGCGCCAAACCACTCGCCACATCGGAATCGTTGCCGGGGTAAAAGTGGGCCGCGGCCATCCCTGTGTAATGCATGCCGGAAACGGCGAGGCCCATGACCACAGGGGCTCCCAATGTCGTCCAGTGGACGAGGGATTGCGTCTTGCCGGTAGCGAGAAACTTCGTGTAGAGGGCGGTGAGGAAGGAGCGACGGCAACCGGCACCGACACGATGAACATCAACGGGTCATAGCGCATCAATGCGTCCATACGCATCGCCGCCATGCCGGTGTAATGCATGACACCGATACCTGATCCCATAAGCCCCCCACCCAGGATCAATCGCCGCACGCCGATTCGCTCGCGGCTGAGGAGCTGCAGTGCGACTCCGCTGGCGAGTATCGCGGGGACCATCGATACGGCGGTGATCAGGACATCGTATCCGACCTCGACCGGCAGTGTGAAAGTCAGCATGCCGATGAAATGCATGGCCCATACGCCAATGCCCATCGTGACGGTACCTGTTGCCAGCCACGCGCGTTTGGCGACGGATGTCTCCGCAGCGTTTAGCGGCCCCGTGCCGGCAAGAGCGGCGTAGGCAGCCAGGGATGCAATTAACACCGAGAGCATCCAGTTGTAAGACGTCGGCAGCTCGGCTGTAGGCCTTTGCTGATATCGAGAGACAAGAATTGCGGTAGAAGTGGGTGCATATGACGGCTTTGTTGGAACTACTGCGATTTCGTTGACCGGTTGGCTATGCGGCTGGTGCTTTGCGCTTAACCGCGACGGGGCTGCGGTAGCCGATGGTTGAGTGTCTGCGCTGGCAATCGTGGAGCAGCTCCAATGACACCAGGAAAAAACCCAATATACCCACCTACACATAGTCCTGCTCGCAATCGGGGATCACGATTGTTCTGAAGAACAAACGAGCAAGAGAGGCGTCCGAACACTGGACCCGCTGTGCGTAATATCCTTCATGGATACAGCAGGTGGAGATCCTAGACTATAAGAAACCGCCTTCCCTAACGAACATCCTCGCCTTAAGCCACTGCTGGTGTTTCCCAGCAGAAGGTTTCCTATATCGGGATGCCCGTTGCGTATGTTGCCTTACTGTGGATAACGATGCAGGACCCACTTACGCAAAAGTCCCTCACGGACAACGAGAGAGGATCATGAACCCTTTGGGCCAGGTTTGGGCTCAAGTGCCTCCCAACTCGCGTAGGAGCTTCTGCGTGACCTGTCTCAGTTTCACCGCTGGCACGCGTCCGAGCTTCGACGCGTCGGCGGATGCCTCGATGGTGGCGATCTTGGCGCTGCGGATGACGGATGGGACCGGAAGTCCGGCCATTCTTAGATTGGAAACCCGAACATCGCCCGGCCAGCCTCGGTGCTGCGCACTGGTGATCATCACCACCCACAACAACCCGTGTAAATCCTCGATACCGCCCGTCGATACGACCAGCGCCGGTCGCCACTGGCGCGTCGGCCGGTCCGTGTAGGGAAACGGCACCTTGATGACGTCACCCTGCTTAAAGGTCGGCATAGGCCTTGGCGTCCGTTTCCGTATTCCATTCCTCAAAAGTACGGAATGGATCGTCCGTCTTGGCGCCACGCTGCGCCTTAGTAAGAATCACCCGCTGATCGACGATCTCGTACACAAGCTCGTCGCCCGGCTTGAGCCGCAACGCCGCACGCACTGGCTGCGGTATAGTGGTCTGCGCCTTGGAGGTCAGTTTGCTTACGATCATTGAAGTACTCGCGCAAAGTAAGGAATATCCTTATCGTAAGGAATTTCCTTTATCCTGTCAATGCGGCATGGAAGGTCGATATGAAACAACCGGTCGCTGATGATTGACTCCATCGACAGAGCAATGAGAGTCTTTCTTATAAGCTGTTAGCCCTCCAGCCCTCCGAACATCTCTCCTCGTAAAGGTGTCTTTAGAATCCCTGCATGAGATACATCTTCATCGGTCAGGAGAACGCCTGGATCCGGTCATGACGGGTATTCGGGCAACCAAAAAACATTATTTCAAACGTCCGGTTACCCACGGGTTAGGGATCCCACAACCCAAGGTGCTTGAGAATCTGCTGAATGACCAGCGGGTCGTGAATCAGGGTGATAACGCGCATCGCGCCGTCGCACCGTGGGCACGTTAGGGGGTCTACTTCGTACACTCGATAGATCAGCTTAGCCCAGCCGGCACGGGCGCTGCGCCGGAGGTCGGTGTCCGGCTCGGCGATCTTATGCACAGGCTTTTCCGAAACGGTCGGCGTGCCGTGTTTGGCCCGATACCGGCTGCTGCAGGCGCCATAGAAACGGACGGTGTGCTCAAACTTGTCTGGAATGTGCTGGATCAGACGCTGCAGCCACTTGGCCGCGGGAAGAATCGACGCCGACGAAGTTTCAGGAAAGACAACAGGACAACGGACTCGGTTACGTACGATGTTGAACGAAATTCATTGGTTGTCGTTGATTACACTCGGCTCACTGTCTCCGTCGAAATACGATTTGAAACGCTGCAGCAATCCCACAGGTTCTTTTTCCACCGGAACCGGTGGAGGTAGTTCGGCTTCGATCATCGATGCGGATTTGCGCATTTCCGCTTCAGCCATTGTCACGGTTACGTATTCACGTAAGGCCAAAAGGCCGCTGTGCCCGGGATCAACCCTTAGACCGCGCGCAATGTAACGCTGCGCCTTCTCATCTAACGCGCGGTCCAGTGCATCTGTGGCAAGCTTGATGTATCGCTCCGCAACCCGGCCGATCCCCGCTGATGCAGCGGCATTCTCGGGATCGATGGCAAGAATTTTCTGATAGTAGTAAAACGCGCTGTTGTCACCGGGAATGGAGAGACGCTTGTCTTCAAGGGCCAGCTGTGCCGCCGATAAAAGCGCGGGAACCGTATTTTGGGGTGGGTCGCTTAAACGCGGTGTCCCTTCGTCGACGGAACTGCCAGTGTTGTGGTCCTGGAGCGAAACGGCTGGAAGGATAGTGAGGGATGGATAGCCTTCCATTTCTACGGCTTTGGTCGGACTCAGCGTAAGTACAGCAGAAGTGATTGTCTGCGCCGAAAAATATTCTTTCGTGGTTGTATGCTGCTCGAAATCCGATGCCGCCATGTGCGTTACGGCCGGATGATGCGGGCGTGCCTGGTTCTCGACGACAAGCGGCGATGCATGGAGCGTTGATGTCTCCAACATGGTTCCAGCAGCATCGGCGTCTTCTTGCAGCATTGCGATGTCGGATGACACGGATGAATTGGCGGAACTACCGCACTCCGCGGCATCAAAGCAATCATCCAAAGGAGGTGTGGCGCCCCTCGCAGTTTCGGTTCCCGTGTCGACGTGATGCGCATCGGTGGTGAACAGCCTCTGCTCGTCACCAAACCAATCGATCGGCTCCTTTACTGCCAAATTAACTGTAACCGGCATTTCTAATGAACCGGAGATGACCGTATATCCAACAAGGACGTCTTTGACGTCGGGAACCACGACCGCATAGTTCCCGTCTCGAACGTCACCAAACCGGAAATTGCCGTCACTGCCAGTCACCGTACTTGCAATCACATCACCCTTGGCGTCGCGTAGTTCGACGCTCACGCCAGGGACATTGCGGTAGCCCTTCTTATCGTCTAAAGAGTCACCATCGAGATCATGCAGCACTCTCCCGACGACAACATGTCGCTTGTTCTTTGTCCCGGTGTTACTTTCAGTATCTTTTAATTTTGGCAGCGTTGGCGAGAGGTCATCCGCGACGGCAATAGTTGGGCCACCCAAGAGATCGGCGATTTGCCGCTTCGAATCCATCGATAAGTCTTCGACTGGACCGTTGCGTTCCACTCCCGCCTCTTCCGGTTCGACTGTCAATCTCGTTCGGCGATTACTGGCCGGTGCGTCCATAGCCGCCGTTTGCTTATGCCCGTCCGCCGACACGTCTTGTTTTTCTGCAAGCAAAGGGTCGGATTTTTTCGGATATTGCAAATTGTTGATGCCAAGCGTCGCAAACACCATTGCAGCGATAAGAAACGTCGCCACCAAAGCGATCGCCCACTTTGGTTGAACTTGGTGTGAGAGCGTTCGCGCGACACCGCTTAGTTTCGACGAATATCCAATGCCGCGGGTGACCGCACTGCGCGCCCAATCACGATTGTGAGCCAACTCCGACCCGCGATGTACAGTCTCGTGGATCAATCCTCTAAGACGACCTACCGACACCTCGAGCTTCAACACTCTGCCTGCCGTTTTCGCATGTTCGACACCAGACCGCAATGCCCGCGAAAATAGAGGTGCAAGTCCGGGGACCATGCTCGTTCGATTTTTATGTCGCCGTCGGCGCCTGTGACGATGAGGGCTCGCCCCGGTATTCGGGACTGTGTCCCTCGCGTCAAGATCAGCGTAGGTCGGAGTATAAATATCGCGCCCGTGTCCCGCTGGTGATAAGCCGGTCTTCGACCGTGAGCGAGTTGTCGCCTCACCCGTTGGTTGTGCTTTGGGTGCGTGGATGGCTAACTTGTCCAGAAATGTAGATGTGGGTTCGGAATCCGTTTCGCCACCGATTGTTCCTTCCTGCGCATAAAAGTCCTCCTCGTAGTCTAAGGGTGTCAGCTTTTCATCGTCCAGCTCCGAGACGATAGCCAACACGTCCTTCTCACCCAGCACGTGTTTCTCTTCGGTGTACCCGCGGAGAATCAAACGGCTGCACAGCTTGTTGATGTGCCTCGGCAGACCGTGACTGTGGCGGTGTATCGATAGAATCGTCCGGCCACTGAATTGCGGATTCCCCCGCCACCCTGCGCAATTTAGGCGATGTTCAATGAAATCCCGGGTTTCCTGGAGATTGAGCTTTGTTAAATGACATGCGGCAATGATTCTCTGCTTAAACTGTTCCAGTTCTGGCGTATCTAGAACACGATGCAGTTGATCCTGGCCGAGAAGGAATACTTGAATCAGCGGCGTTCCCGAAATTTGCATGTCTGCGAGCAGTCGCAACTCCTCTAGCGCGGCGTCGGGGACGCCTTGGGCTTCGTCTACGATGAGCAGAACCCTGCGATTGCTGCGATTTTGGGTGATAAGATATTGTTGGATCCCGCGCACCAGCGTAGCTCGGTCCGAGCGTTTCGCATCAATGTTGAATGCATACGCAATGTTGCGCAGCAGATCATTGGCTTCGAGATGGGTACCGACTAACCGATGAGTTATGAATCGGCTTTGCTTGAGATTGTCGATCAGGGTTTCGGTCAAGGTGGTCTTGCCCGTACCCGGTTGCCCAGTGACGACAATGAAACCCTCCCCCACCTCCAGCGCATACCGCATGTAAGCCCACGCTTTGGTAAAAGCTTGATGATGAAAACAAAATAGCGGGTCAGGAGTGAGCCTGAAGGGGTCGGCACTGAGGCGATAAAAGTCCTGGTACATGGTAATCTGGCGCTCCACGTCGCAGTCATACTACGCTTCTAGACAACTCCAATAATCCAAAAAAAACCATATCTTAGCGCAACTAGCTCAACTTGAACGTACGCTTTTGACGCAGTTTGGTCAAGGTATGCATGGCGAATTGTAACTCAGGCCACCGGTGGGAGCTGGACTAGAATAGGGCAATACGATTTCCAGGATCCACCAGCGAAATGGCCAGCACTGCGCTAATGCGAATGGTGACGAAGGTTCCCAGAGGCCAACTCTATGCGGGTACGACAGTCAGGTCGATGTGCCAGACATGGATGGGCTGATTAGCGGTCACCACAGAGGTGAAAGAC
This sequence comes from uncultured Gammaproteobacteria bacterium, assembly GCA_945787105.1. Lineage (GTDB taxonomy): Bacteria > Pseudomonadota > Gammaproteobacteria > Arenicellales > JAANXG01 > CALZGZ01. The sequence continues at coordinate 437 of CALZGZ010000006.1, read as the reverse complement.
GACGCGGAATCCGGGGCTCTTTCTTTGGCGTTTCTTTAAGCGTTCGTCCGACGGTTGTTGAGCCGAGATGCAATCCGGCTCGGCAAAGCGTCTGGGCGATCTTAACTGTTTCCATAGTTGGGCACAGTTTTTCTAGGCGTTGAAAGGCATACCGCGCAAAACAGGCGGATTCTGTGGCTCCCATTGTGTTTTCCGCGGTCTTTCATTATTTCTTCAAAGGGTCGTCCGAGAAGAACAAGATGAATTGAGAAAAATAAGAAAACTTATATCAAATTCTTACACCATAAGAATTGGTGGACCACTACACAATCAACGAAATATGTTGCGCTCTTTGGCTGAGTATGGACATGAATTTTTCCCGGTAGTGATTGGATATGAACAGCTTAGTTATGGGTGGGCCCGCCAGGACTCGAACCTGGGACCGACGGATTATGAGT
>CALZGZ010000005.1 GCA_945787105.1 uncultured Gammaproteobacteria bacterium | reverse complement strand
TTTCTCGTCGAAGTTTTCCACCGCGTTTTCCACCCGCGCAATTATTGGTTCAACCACCTTCCACTCGACTTCTCTGCTTGACGCAAGCAGAATCTTGTCATGTTTGGTGTCAGTGAGAGGTTCTTCCGAGTGAAACAACTCCTCATATAGTTTCTCACCGGGACGTAGACCAGTGTAGACAATTGCCACGTCGTCACCAGGAATCTTTCCAGAAAGCTTGATCATCTGCTCCGCCAGAAATCTCACTCTTATTGGTTCACCCATATCTAAAACATAAATTCCGCCTCCGCTCCCAACAGTGCTTGCCTCGAGAATCAATTGGGCAGCCTCAGTAATGGTCATAAAATACCGCGTGACGTCAGGGTGGGTAACCGTCACGGGTCCGCCTTCTTTGATCTGCCTCTGAAATAGAGGAACGACACTGCCTGCAGAGCCCAAGACATTGCCGAATCTAACGGTGACGTATTTTGTATCAGACTGTGTGTCAAGCGCTTGACAATATATTTCTCCGACCCGCTTACAGGTACCCATTAGACTGGTTGGATTTACTGCCTTATCGGTCGAAATCAAAACGAATGTCTCGCATTTACTTTCGGAAGCCTGCCTAGCAACAACACAAGAGCCGATAACATTATTTTTGACGGCCTCCCTGAGTTGTCCTTCCAGTAATGGAACGTGCTTATATGCAGCCGCATGAAACACGATTTGCGGCGTATAACGTTGGAAGATATTTTGAACCGAGGCTCGGTCACACACATTCCCAAGAATTGCTGCACAGTTCAATTCTGGATGATTTCGGACCAATTCCTGTTCGATTTGGTAGAGATTGAATTCACTGTTCTCGAAAAGAATAATCTTCTTTGGTCCGACGCTTATCAATTGACGGCACAATTCACTACCGATCGATCCACCTGCTCCGGTTACTAGCACTACTTTATCGTTCAATCCATGTTTTATCTGACCCCAATCTAGCTGCACTGGATCCCGGCCCAGTAAATCATCGATGCGCACCTCGCGCATATCACTCAGACTTACTTGACCAGTTACGATGTCGTTTATGGCAGGCAGAGTCCGAAAGTCGATCCCGGATTGGTCACACAGCCCGACAATGCGTTGCATCTGTTTATCCGTTGCGCTAGGTACGGCAATAAATATTAGATCGATATTCCAACGTTCAGCCAGATCTCCGATGACATCGCAGGAGCCCACGACACGTATACCATGTATTTCTTTGCCGCTTTTTGCAGGGTCATCATCTACAAATGCTACGGGTTCACAGATTCTTGTCGTATTACGTTTCAAATCTCTGACCAGTTGTTCGCCAGCCGCACCCGCGCCGATCACAAGTGCACGCTTTTCTACTGCGGTGCTCAAATGTTGATCTTTGATCATTCGAAACAGCAATCGAGACCCACACAATACTCCAGCCAGCAAGATGGCGTATAAAATAAATACCGACCGCGGAACGTACTCGAGCCGAGTAATTAGGAATATCAGCAGTGCGACTAGCGTTGTTCCTACCACTACGGACTTAAGTATCCGCACAAGATCAGGCAGTGATGTAAATCGCCACACGCCCCGATGAGTGCCAAACGAGACCAAAACAAGGCCTTGCGCGAAAATCACCCACGGAAGCACCACAAATGCCTGACGAAGAAACTCATCAGGAATAGCGCTCAAGTTATAACGCAACCAGTAGGCCAACAGCCACGCAAGAGGTATCATGAGAACATCATGAAGCATGACCTGCCAGCGATAGCGTATGCTTCGCAGATGCCGGCCAAAACTTGTTAGATGCTGTGTCATTTTATTTGCCCATCGCAAGACATTTTTTACGCACAATAATTGCCAGCATCCCGAGCACAAATGCGCCCAACGGCAACCACAGAAACGCCGGACTAACGTGAAGCATTTCAAGAGTCCCCAGGATCGCCATGATCACGGAAATGATAATAGCTGTCGTGGATACCTGTGCATGGCTCCATCCAGCGATGACCGCTCGCTGGTAGAGATGCTCCCGGTGGGCTTGCCAGAATATCTTACCCTGAAAAACTCTCTTGATCAGGGTTACCGTGGCATCCGCTAAAAAAACCCCGAACAGCAACACAAATGCTCCGAACGGTATTTGGTGTCTCTTATATGCAATCAGAGCTATCACGGCAAAAACCCCACCTAAAGTCGAGCTGCCTACATCGCCCATGAATATACGCGCTGGTGCCCAATTCCAAACCAAGAATCCCAGTGAGGCCGCCATTATTACATAACTCAACAAGGCCATCACGTGGTCAGCGTGGATCGTGAACCAGATACCGAGAAAGCAGCCGGCAATCGCTGCTTGCCCTGCTGCAATCCCATCAATCCCGTCCATAAAGTTATACAAATTCGTCATCCACAAGAACCACAAGAGCGTTATCACAGGTGCAAGGAAATACAAAGAAATTGAATTTCCCGCGATTTCCAGATATTCAAATGAGCCTATGCCACTCAAGACAACCACACCACCAAAGATCTGTGCAATTATTCGCACAAGAAAATGAAGTTCATATCTGTCATCGAGCCAACCCACGATCCCCAATAACATGACCACAAACAAGACGACTATCAGGGTGCGCCTTTCATAAGAGCTGCTCACCATCATTATGGACAAGGCAATTAACATTGGGACTACAATGCCGACGCCACCCCCACGTGGGGTATCCATAGAATGCGAACTACGCTCATTTGGGCTGTCAAAAATGCCAGTTCGTATCGCATAGTTCTTTGCAACCCAGGTCAAGATAACGGCAAGCAAAAAACTACCTGCAACAGTAAGAACCAAAATTGGGACAAATTTTCCCAAGCTTAATTAGAATTCAAATCCCTATCGGGATCGATCAAAAATTTGGCGGGTCGATAACCAAAATCCAATGTCGCTTGTTGATGACTAAAGCACAGATCACGATTCATTCGATCGGCGATATCCGGTGAATAAGAAGACCGTCCTTTTAACACCGACATACAGCGCAGTGCCACACGATACAGCTTCACAGGCAAGTGTACTATGTGTGACGGTTTATCAAGTCCTTCAAAAATACGTCCAATCATGGCTTGATAAGTCAGCACCTCGCCACCGCTGAGATTGTACGTGCGATTCATCGATGTTGCATTGTCGATAACACTAACGCATGACGCTACGAGGTCCATGGCATGTACCGGTTGCCGCTTTCCTTTGGCCTCACCGGCAACGACAAAAAAACCAAATCTTCTAATAAAATGCGCTATGGTTGTGATGTTGCGGTCACGTCCGAAACCATAAATCAGCGTTGGACGAAACACCGTAAGGCCTACATCATGTTCTCGACAGAGGCTACGACACTCTTTTTCCGCCCGTTGTAATCGATCTGCAATCGCTCGTTCTTTATGGTCGCGCGTGTCGGATTTGGTCTCAGCACTGGTCGAGCTGAACGCAATCACGCGTGTTACACCGCTGCGAATGAATAACTGAAGATTCTTGGGCAGTAGCCATAAAGGAGCCGCATGAACGAGCACGTCGGCATTCGGTAGTCCGCTCGTAGCGGAAACACCGTCAAGGTCTGATTTGATCCAGCGAATACGAGCACTCGGAAACTGACTTTGTGTATACCGGCTGATCGCATAAATATTCATGCCACGATCGGACAATGATGCTAGCAGGGGAAATCCCACGACACCGGTGGCACCGGTAACAAATATTGCTCGTTGCGAATCCAATTAAGACTTGTTGGCAAGCGCCGAAGTCAGCGACACATACAGCAAGTTCGTACTCTTCAACACAAATCTTAGACCGACACCGGCAAACACCAACCACATTAGCGGTAGTGGGTATTTTTCTTTATAGAATTTACTATAAAAACGTATCATGCCTCGATGAAGATGCCAGTTGACTCTCCACTTCTTAGAACCACTACTACCTCCTTTGGCGTGAACCACCTCCACTCTCGGAACAAAGGCGACCTTGTAACCGGATTTCCAGAACCGCATACACCAGTCCAAATCTTCGCAATGCATGAAATATTCTTCATCTAAAACGCCTACGGCGCGAATAGCCTCTCCATTGGCGACCATAAATGCACCCGATACCGCCTCCACGAATTCGACACCATTTCCCGTTTGCTGCTCGCCAAGGTCAAAATTGGCGAACACCGGGTAGTTTCGAGAAACACGATGCAATCCCAATATCCTTACGAAACCCGACCATGGAGTAGGAAACCTTCGCCGGCAGGTTTTTTGAATCGCCCCGTCAGGATCACGTATCAAACAACTAGCCAACCCGATACATTTATCTTGCTCCATGGCGCCCAACACTTTATTCACCGTATCCGGCTGCACTTTGCAATCAGGGTTTAACAATACATAATAATCACTTGGCACGGTATTCAGAACCTGATTGTTCGCCGCGGCAAAACCCCTATTCTCTTTATTCTCGATGATCTTTAATTCTCGAAGTTCCTTGATTTGCCTCACTTTCTGAATACTGCCATCTGTAGAATTGTTATCCACCACATAGACGGACATCGGGATGCTGGAGCCCATCAAAGATGTCACCGATTTTTCCAACCAGTCGCCGGCATTGTAGTTCACGATTACCGCCGTGACTGTTTTGCTGCCTAGCATGAAACTCTAGAGGGCGTAACTGTTCCGCCCGTCACCCCGCGAAAACCATCCGCAACACCGCGGGAGATCATCTTGAGTAGATCAGTTCGCGAATCGGAAACCAAGGAGTAAAAAATAAGTATAAACAGAAGCCGGACGATATCGTTGATCATCCATTTAGTCGGCGCATACGGCTTCTTGTACAGCAGGATGCTATTCCGGAAGATATAGTAGTACCTGAACGGTTTGTGTTTCGGTAGATAATGCCATCGACCCAACCAAACTCGATATGTTTGATCCCCCAGGCCATGTTCCATAAGAGCGTCGCACGCACCATAGGATGGGTAACCCTTATAGTTTGCGCGTAAAAACCAATCTGTATCTACATGATCAATGAACAGGCGCTCGTCCATGCCCCCAATTTCTTCCAAGACGGAGATAGGGATCAACGATCCAGATGAAATTAAAAAGTCGGCGCGAACATAGCGTTCGTCATCTCGCGAACAAAACACTCGCCGAAATTTAAGCCAGCCGAATTGCACAAAAAACGACTCATTCCCCGCATAGGAACCTAAATAGCGAGCACCCACCGCCGCCACTCGTCTGTTGTCGGCGGCCAACTCTCTCAACGCCGCTGTCATGTTGGCAACCATGCCCGCGGTTGGGATACTGTCGTGGTCCAACAGCAGAACATGTGTCGCGCCATTTTCCTTGGCTGTTTTGATTCCGACATTATGCGCCCGGCCAAGGCCATCGTTTTGTTCAAGAGTAATTAGTTCAACGTTGTGCTTAGCATTCACCGTTCGATGAATCTCGTCGATATTTTTCGATAGATTGTCGACCACCAAGATTTTGTGAACCTGAGTTCGTAAGTTCGCCAGGCATTTGGTGAGAGTGTGAATATCTGGATCGAAAGTGACGAGTACGGCGTAAATATGGAAATCGACCTTATTCGTAGCCATGCGTTTCTTTGACTACAAATATGGGCTTGTTCAGCGTTTCGTGATACGTGCGAGTCTGCAACTCCGCCAGCAATCCAAAAACTATAAACTGAATACCGATAAGTATCAGCAAAACAGCGAATAACAGCAGCGGCCTATTGGCAAGCGCGACTCCAAAAAACAAACGCTCTATTGTCATATACAACGACAACATAAATCCGATAAACCCACAGGCTAAACCGGGGAGGCCAAAAAAATGAATGGGCCGTCCCGAGTAACTCAGCAAGAATTTAACGGTAATTAGATCGAGCAATACCCGAAATGTTCTGGATATTCCATATTTTGACTGTCCCAAATTACGTGGCCGATGATTGACTTTAACTTCGGCGATATTCACTCCCATCCAACTAGCGACAGCCGGGATAAAACGATGTAGTTCGCCGTACAACGTGATACTCTTCGCTACCTCTTTTTTTATCGCCTTGAGCGTGCAGCCATAGTCGTGCAGCTTGACGTCAGTGGTCCAGGAAATCAAAAAATTTGCGATTTGCGACGGTAGTTTTCTCGATAAGAATCGATCCTTACGATCATAGCGCCAACCACTAACGAGATCGTGTCCTTCGTCGATCTTGGCAAGCAACTTAGGAATGTCTGTGGGGTCATTTTGACAATCCGCATCCATAGTGACGATGACATCCCCTTCAGCATATTTGAAACCTGCGGCTAACGCCGCAGTTTGACCAAAGTTACGACGAAATCGTATGACCCTGACCTGTGTGTTCGATTCTTGTATTTGTTTCAATATAGAAAAACTACTATCGGTACTACCATCATCGATAAAAACAATTTCACACGCCTTATAAGTCGACAGAGCCGTCTTGAGTTCGTCGAATAACGTTACGAGATTCGCTTCTTCATTAAACACCGGTATGACGATCGATAATTCCATTTCTGGCTCCTACACGACCTGACAGGCGAGTGGCCGGTCCGATTTATTGTTTTCATCTAGACGAGGGGGTTGCAGACTTCCATACAATTCGACTAATTGTCGAACTTGTTCCGATACAGACCAAATCTTCTCCTTTGCTTGTCCTGATAAAGGAATCAACTGCCGATATTGATCATGATTGTCATCCAGTTCGGTGAGAATATTTTTTAGCGCCGTGTAGTCGCCAGGATCGAAAACGTGGCTATTGATACCGGGTTGAAGATCTTCTGCCAGTCCTCCCGCGTCGCTTGCCACCACCCACCGCCCCATTAATGTGGCTTCACGAGTCACCAAACCAAAACTCTCAGGCCACAATGATGGCGCTACGAGAATCTCTATATCTGCGTAGAACTCAGTCATGCGCTCTGCTGGTAGCTTGGGGATAAATTTTACATCCGTACCACCCCATCGCTCAGTTCGCTGCTCACCGTTAGCGAGGTCGAAATCGATTATCTGTATCTCCATATTCTGTAGCACTAGTTCTTCGACCGCTCTCTTTAAGAAGTAATACCCCTTATGTGTGCATAGGCCACCTACATAGCCCAAACGTAATTTACTTGCTGCTACACCTTCGATATTCGTATTTGAAAATGGGTTAACACCATTCTTATTTACGAAGATACGTGAAAATCCATTTTTTTTGTAAAGGTCTGCCTGGTAATCTGACACCGCGCATAGCTGCGCTGCCTGGGCCAACTGTTTGGCCAAATAACGCGTCCGTGCAATGCTGCCAACGATATCTTTACTCGTACTAGCGGCGATAATCGGATTTAGCTGTTGTGCAACAACCACCCGATCCGCCTCATCGAGAAGAAATTGATGGTCCGACAGCCACCACGCGTCATGTACGGTGACCACGTACGGAATTCCCACTTCATGCGCCGCCTGCAGCATTGAACCAGTCAATCGTTGAATACTATGAAAATGTACGAGATCCGGTTTTTGATACTCCAGATACTTTTTGAATAATTGACATACATTTTGATCTTCATACTTCCATTCCAGGTCGGGATGCGTCGGCATGCTCAAAGCGGTAACCAAGACACCTTCCCATTCATATTCGCGAAACTGATATGGAATCGGGTTCTCACCATCGCAGGTAAACACCAAAGCTTCGAATTCGCCGGAATAGCTGTTACGAATTTCGTCAATCGTGTTTTTCATAACAACCGTCGCCCCGCCGATGGCGTTCGGGGGATAGACGGTGTTGACGTAGAGTATCTTTTGTGTTGCACGCGGACTGTCAGTCAGCGTTCCACTTTCGCGGGACCGTTGAACCACGGATTGAACAATATCGGCCATTTTCCGACTCATTGCCAGCAGCCCATATTTTTCGGTTGCCAGTTCGCACGCTCGTTGACCCATTTCTCTACGCAACGATTCGTCAACAATTAGCTTGTGTAGACAGCCATACCAATCAGTTGAATTCTCCGCCGTAAAACCGTCCACACCATGAGTTATCACCTTCCTGTAGGTGTTCGTCGCAGATACTACGGACGGTATGCTAAATCTTCCCGCCTCCAGCCACTTGATCTCGCTTTTGCAGTCTGCGAATACACCCGGCTCCAACGGTGCAATATTTATATCCGCTTGCGACAATACGCTGAGATAGGATTCGAAAGGCATGATCGGTAGTTCGACCACTCGGTCTCGATACGAGCCAAGTGAAGCCGGCAAAGTCAGATGACCCACAATAATCAGACGAAGCCTATCGAACTCCGACAGCAATCGCTCCAAGACTCGGCCCACTAACTCGAAATCCTCGTCGTGGGTCTTGGTTCCACTGCCATAGAACAAATCAATATAATCCTCGTCTTTTGGTGCGTGCGTGCCGTTCGCCACGCTTGCCGTTAGTGCATCCAACCCGTTGGCCAACACAAATACCTTACCGTCGCCAAGGAGCTTTTCGATCTCGCACTTGAGAGGAATTGTGGTTGTAATGGCAAACTCACACTCCTGCAGCGCGCTTTGATACAGGCCGGCACCTTTGAGCATCGCTTCACATTCGTGTGCAGGTAGTTGGCGGCTATGGCGTTTGAATTTTTCTGCCAATCGCTCGCGGTCAAAGACTAAATCATCCACATCATAGATCACTACCTTATTGATCGCGCGCGCGTACTGAATTGTATTTAGCACATCCGGAAAACCGGGCACCCGATAAAAGATGACAATATCGTTAAAGTGTAGTTTCTCTTTTGCCAGCGCGTTTTCCCGCCACGAAACCCATTCCGCAGCGATATGCAGCCGCGCAAGCTGTTCCAGCTTCTGCTGGACACGATAACGAAAGCATTGCTCAATACTATCTTCTACGACTAACAACACCCGGGGGGATTCCGGTACAGTTCTTGGAATCATCGAAGACGGTATCATTAAGCTCTGGGTATCAAAACGTTGCTCGTCTCCATGCACTAAGCGCATCGATTGCAGTACGCGCACGATCAACAACCTCAACCGCACAAACGCATTTATCGTCAGCAGAAACGCATTAAACAAGAACATCAACGCCGGTCTTTTGTGTATACGCGTCAACGTCACATCAACACGCCGCCGCTCCAACCGGGTCAGGTTCTTGAGTCGGTTAAAGAATGAGGCCAGGAACGCGTTCATATCGAGAAATCGTCACGCCCTTGATCAAAGTTCGGATTGTAGTAACGGTCTCCAACATGAATCAGATCATGGTACCGTTCCCGGAGATTTTCCTTTTCTATTTCGAAACGGGCTATTTTTTCTTTAGTGTCTTCATAACCACGGGAAATCGATTCGTGATGGTAGGCTTCGACATATGGTGTGAACACATTCAGATATCCCTGGGCCGTGGCGCGCAGACAAAAATCCACGTCATTGTAGGCGATACCAAAGCTTTCTTCGTCGAAGCCACCAAGTTCATCGTAAATTCCACGTTCAATCATCATCAATGCACCGGTCACGGCGCTGACATTCTGAATGACATTGAGGCGATTAAAATAACCGTTTGACGCTGCCGGGAAGTGTTTATGTGCATGCCCCGCATAACCACCCAAACCAATCATGATTCCCGCGTGCTGGATCGTATTGTTGGGATAATAGAGTTTGGCTCCGACCGCCGCCACTTCGGGACGTTGTGAGTGTTCTAACAACGACTCCAACCAGTCCGGGGTGATGATTTCGATGTCATTATTTAATAAAACGACGTGATCGCCATTCGCTTCATTGACCCCACGGTTCACGATATGTGAAAAATTAAAAGGAACGTTATGCTCTATGAAACGAACACGCGTGTCTTTTTTTTGAAAGTGATTCATCACGTCGTATGTGGTTACCGTCAAGGTGTCATTAGAAACACCTAGTATCTCGAATTCTGGGTAGGTGGATCTGTCCAGTATGGTGGTAAGGCAGTCACTCAGTAAGTCAGGTTTGTCTCTAAAGGGAACGATAATGGATATAAGGGGTGTGGAAACTAGGCGTCGTTTGACGCGAAAAAAATGCGGAAGATTCCCGTCTTCGACCGACCCCTCAATTCCACGTCGTGAAAGTGCCTCACGCAAGGCATTTCTTGCATTATCATGCGCTTCGGGCTTGACTGTTGGATTTAGGCTCGTGGATTGTTTAGACATCCGCCAGTGATAGAGTGGCTTGCGTACATGGAAAATCTTGTCTGTTTGTTCAACCGCGCGTAACAATAAGTCATAATCCTGGGCACCGTCATAGCCGGTGCGAAATCCATTGATCTGATCGAATAATGATTTTCTTAAAATCAAAAAATGCGTGATGTAATTGTGGGAAAGCAAGAGGTCCGGAGAATAGTCAGGTTTGAAATGCGGAAAATCCAATCTACCATCGACACGAATAAAATCTTCATCACTGTAGATAATTTGTGCATCGGTCGTAACGGCTGTGTTTACAACTTCCTCAAGCGCATTAGGCGCCAACTCGTCGTCATTATCCAACAGCGCAATATAAGCCCCAGAGGCGAGTTTAGCCGCCTCGTTTGAGGCACCGGATATATTTTGATTTTCCTTGAGAAATATGATGCGAACTTTCTCATCATCTAGTTGCTCGAGGAACTGCCGCGTCTTTTTGTTTGTCGATGCATCATCAGCGATACACAACTCCCAGTTCTTGTATGTCTGCGCTATTACAGAGCCGATCGCGCGTTGTAAGACACCAGGATCGACATTGTAAACCGGCATGACAATACTGATTAGTGGCTGCTGCCCGGTAGCGGACCGCGGAAAGCTCGCGACCTTTTCCGTCTTTGTCTCGAGCCAAATTTCGTAGGCGGTCTTCAACGGGTGACGCTCACTAACAGGTTTCCCGAGCGTAATCTCCAGTGTCCTTCTTGCCTTGCTAGCCCCCTGCCGGACCCCTTCGCGGAATCCGACGCGCCGAATTAATCTCAACGCACTGCGCGCCAGACTTACGGGCAACAGGATCCGCTCATTCAAAATAAATTTGGCCTTACGTGCGGTTCGCCAAATTATTGAACTCTTGATTGCCTCTAACTCTTGTATTTTTTGCTCATCTATTTCGAGTAGTTCCATCTTCCGCTTCGATTTCTCTAGATGATCCTGTAACACCAAATAAGCATCTCGGAGCAACAAGTACTCGAGGGTTCTGGGCGCACGCAGCTCAACCTCGATTCTGTAAAGTTGCTGGGGTCCTACTTCATTTCGAGGCATAAACGGAAATTCGATATACGGGTCTTCACCGGTCAGAAGGAACACCGAACCCAGCGAAGTATGATGAAATACAATCCGGCTTAATAAACCATATTTGACGACCTCATGGGCATCGCGCAATTTCCAAATCGAAGTCTTGGTGCCATTGTCGCCGCAGGCGAATACCTCTATGCGGTATAGATACATAAAACCCATATCTTCCGGCCGCCCGATCTCAATAGGATCGAAACGGAACCGGGTCATCGAATTCGCTTCACCTGGAAGATCAAACGCCAGACACTGTCTTTCGCCATCCCAATTCATGTCGCTGACAACAGAATTCGATTCTGCATAAGGCGCTTCACCAACTCGCCAATATACCGTCGCGTAGGGTTGCGCCACTTGAACCTCGCCGATGAAGGGCGTGTTCAGGTCTATCTGATCAACCTCATCACCTTGTATGCGTTGTTGAAAATCCATCTCCTGTGCCATGTATTCATCGATACATGACTTATCGAGTCCGCCGACGACATCGAACCCATATTCTACGAAAGAGCGCAGATCGGTAATTTTTCGATATCGTCGAATGATTTCCAGCGCCTGCCGAGGGTGATAGCGCAATACGAACCAAGTGAGGGACCGAAACAAAAGAAAAGCCGGCTCGATTTTCCACGGAACTTCCCATTCCTGGTCAAACACCACATAGGAATCGTCGATGTCCGAGACGACGATGTTAGAAGGAATCATGTCGATTTGCAGCCTGTTATTATGTTGCCGCTCGTATCTGCTTATAAATGCATAATATCTTCGTAGGTGTTGTTCCAAATCATTGGGATCATCATGCATTAACAAGCTTCGCACCCACTCTATCGACAATAACGGACCACGCACGAATGGTTCTTTCCCGGCCTGGTGTTTGATCCCATTCGATTCGATATTTGACTCGCTACCCATGATTCTTACGCGTTTGACAACATCTTGACCTGCGACTTTTAAAACCAAACACGTGGTCGCCAAAGGGCGACGAAACGCGGGTAGGTGAACAAAGTCGAGACCGCCAACATCATTCAAGGTCCTTTCGTTATCGCTAAGTAACAACAAAAACGAATTCGCACAGCGATCCACAGACTTCGCAGCATGCATCGCCTCCCAACACAACGATTCGGAAAATCGCAGGTTCAAAGGCGATACATAATCGCGTGAAGCAATGTTGTCGAGATGACAGTAGGCATAGGGATTCGCAGCGAGATAGTCATCGGATAAAATCACGGACGGTAATTTGTAATCTGGAAATGGATACAGGTATTTGCTCGATCGGTACCCTGAATCGTTCGTTATCTCGGCCCACTCACTCTTGGTATACGTGCGCATACCCGCGGATTGGGGATAATTGTGGATGCCGACATAACGCTTTCCGTAGTGGTCTTCATGCGCGCCAAAGGCGTATTTGAGTCCGGCCCGATTTTCAATTGCGATGACTAAGAAGCCATCGGCGGTCAGCGAGCGCTTGAGTACCGATAATAATTGAATCAACACTTCCTGGTCCGTGCCCTCTCCAGGCCAGAAGCGCCTGGCGTATTCCGTGACGCCTATCAACAAGATCGCGTCATAACTGCCGTCCGGCACCGCTAACTTGTTAAAATTGGCCTGAATGATATTCACCGTGTCCAAACCCTGACATCGCGATAACGCCAATTCGGCACGAGCTCGACTACCTTCCACGGCATCAACATGTATTCCCTGCTCGCCAAGGTATCGTGTAATAGCGCCGCAACCACACCCCAGCTCTAGCACACGTTTGACATGACTGAAGTTCAGTCCCCGTAGTAAGTTGGCGCGTTTGTTGCTTAGATGATATTCCGACGGCCAGTCCTTGATCTTTTTCTGTAATTCGTACGACGTGCTCGAGAGATCCGTAGCATCTCGCAGGACCGATCTCAGATAGTCTTCTGCAGGAGCGCCGTCCGAATAAACAAACTCCATCTCGTGTTGTTCAGGAAATGCATAGATTTCATCCTGCGCGACGAGATTGTTGTGATCAATCAGGCTGGTCAACTGGTTTTGGCCTGCTGCAGATTACCACTAATCGAATTCGCGCCGGTTTCGTGAATAGATGCATTCAACGCAGCCAGTCCGAACGAGTCGTCCTCACCGGTCACATGAAGGTGTATCAGGTCATAGCGACGATCTATGGCGATATTGTCTTTACTGTCATCGTCCACCGCGATGCCAAGAGACAAGAAATACTCCGAGTGCATCAGGTGCGCCGTGAACTTGAAACAAACTACGGCGATCTCCCCTGCGTGCTTCTTCGAGATTGAAAGATTCTGTAAACGTGTATTAGTGCCGTATACAGTGGTTCCATCTACTGTTTTCACCGTCAGACCATAGATCACGTTATCTAGGTCCTGTGCATACTGAACCGCCATTTTTACCTCGATTGTGTCTCCCCGTGACACACTATGGGAAACTTCATTGTCATCAGTGAGTAATAGGTAATCGATGATTCGTGCTCGTCCGTCTCCCCAACGGTATTCGGTCTTGTTGTAGGTGGGCCGTGTCGTGCAGCCATCGATTTCAGGATCCAGATTCAGTTGCCGCATCGGTGGCTCCGCCGCACTTGACGCTAATGCCACGGGTGGCTGAGCCGGCACTTTTTGGGGAATCTTTTCGTATTCGCTGCTGAACAAAGACTCAAGATATTGATTGACTACCTGTTTTGGCTCACCCACAGCGATCGTCTGCCCGTTATCTAAAAACAGGGCGCGATTACAAAGGTTTACGACACTCTCCGTGGCGTGGGTGACAAACAGTATCGTTATGCCGCTGGTTCGCATCCCTTCCAACTTACGAAAGCATTTTCTTTGAAAGCGGATATCACCGACAGCTAACGCTTCATCGATGATAAATATATCGGGTTTCATATTTATCGCGACGGAAAATGCCAATCTCACATACATTCCGCTCGAATAGGTTTTTACCGGCCGATAAACGAACTCGCCAAGTTCTGAAAATTCGATGATCGCAGGCAGACTCTCTTCTATCTCATCCCGACCTATCCCCAGGATCGACGCATTGAACCGCGCGTTCTCGATACCAGTAAACTGTGGATTGAAACCCGCCCCCAATTCCAATAATGCTGATATCCTTCCATGGGTCTCCATCGAACCACCGCTGGGCGCCAATGTCCCGGCAATAACTTGCAGCAACGTAGATTTGCCAGATCCGTTTTTTCCGACTATGCCTAGGGTCTCACCCCTATATATCTCTAGGTCTATGTCCTTTAAAGCCCAAAATTCTTCGTATAATTTTTTCCGTCGCCCATAGAGTGCCTGCAACAGTCGATACGCCGGCTGTGAATACGTCTGATAGCACTTGCTAATGTCAGTCAGTTGTATCGCGATTTCAGACGACATCTGCGAATGCATTCCGAGTCCTCTGGAACCACCAGTAGCCACACCACATGACGACCAAAGAAACAAGAAAATACGCCGACAAAGGTCCCCACTCGGGAACATCGCCCCAGATCACTACTCTTCGTACTTGTTCGATGATCAATGTCAACGGATTGAGGTATAAATAAGGACGCAGCGCCGCGGGAACGGCCGAAAGCGGATAGAAGATGGGGCTTAAAAACAACAGCACCGTCGACAGAATGCCAACGATCTGAGCGACGTCTCTAAGAAACACGCCAACTGACGCCACAAACCAAGACACCCCCATACTCATTAATAGTAACGGAAACAGCACCACCGGAAGGAACACTACTGTCCAATGAATCGTGAAATGGGCGAACAAAAAAAACAACAGCAGGATTCCCACACTTACGCTCATGTGGAATAACGCTGTGCCTGTAGATACGATGACTAATGTCTCGAGAGGAAATACTACTTTTTTGACAAAATGCGTATTCGACAAAATCAACGACGGTGCGCGAATAAGACACTCCGAAAATAACGCATGTACTATCAAGCCCGCGAATAGCACAATTGCAAATTGAACATTGTTCTCCTGTTCGACTCCCCAGCGCATCTTGAAAACGACTCCAAAAACAAACATATAAACCAACAACATCAACAAAGGATGCGCAAACGACCAGATCAATCCGAATGCCGAACCCTTGTAGCGCTCTAATACCTCACGTCGTATCATCTGACCGATCAGGTAACGATTTCGCCACCACGAATGTACCGGCGCATAGAGCGATAACGACTCTTTATTTGCAGTCACTGTGATTACACAATGGATGGCTAGTAGGGATGGCCGATCACTAACGCAAAAAAGTGTTACCCTGCTGGTAAAAGGTTTGCGAGATATTGGCCGTAATTACATTTACGATACTTTTGTATCGATCTGGCTAGTTCTTGTTCATCAATAAATCCTTGCCGATAGGCAATCTCTTCGAGGCATGCAATTTTCAATCCTTGGCGATTTTCTATCGTCTCGATAAACAATGATGCCTGCAGCAGAGAATCATGAGTTCCCATATCCAACCACGTCATGCCACGACCGAGCACCTCAACCGATAACTCTTTGGTTTGCAGATATCGGTTGTTGACATCAGTAATTTCCAATTCTCCGCGGGTCGAAGGTTTGATCTCTTTCGCAATGTCGATAACGCGGTTGTCGTAAAAATAAAGACCGGTAACTGCGTAATTCGATTTAGGCGTATCGGGTTTTTCTTCCAGGCTGATAGCCCGTCCGTCATCGTCAAATTCCACTACGCCATAGCGATGTGGATCTTGAACAGGATAGGCAAACACGGTGGCACCTTTGTAACGCGACGCTGCTCGACGCAAAGAACTCGATAGGTCATGGCCATAGAACACATTATCGCCCAGCACCAACGCGCAATTATCGGCGCCGACAAACTCAGCGCCAATAATGAAAGCCTGCGCCAAACCATCTGGTGTGGGTTGAATTGCATAGGAAATGTTGATTCCCCACTGGGCGCCGTCTTCCAACAGCAACTCAAAACGGGGCGTATCCTGCGGCGTCGAAATCACCAGCACGTCCTTGATTCCAGACAACATC
>CALZGZ010000004.1 GCA_945787105.1 uncultured Gammaproteobacteria bacterium | reverse complement strand
TTTCTACTTTCACAATTTCTTATATGACTTTGTATGGAAGGACAACCGGCGACGACGCAGCGAGCAGATCACCCTGACGGAGATCATCAACACCTACGGGCGGGACCACAAAGTCATTGTCGTCGGTGATGCGTCCATGAGCCCTTATGAAATCACCATGCCCGGTGGCGGTATTGAATACTGGAACGAAGAGGCCGGGGCAGTGTGGGTGAGCCGGTTATTGGCCGCTTATCCCTATGCGGTATGGCTGACCCCTGTCGCCGAATCCAACTGGCCTTACACCCAGTCGATACAAATGATCCAGGCATTGATGAAACACCGCGTGTTTCCGCTTACCTTGAGGGGACTCGAGGACGGAATTAACGCCTTGAAACGAGGGATAAACCCGCATTTCTCACCCGGCGCCCCGCCACTATTCATGGCACCAAGCTAACAGCTACACAGCGTCATTTCGATGAAATGGCAACGTACGATTCTCCAAGTTATTTACAAAGAATAGTCGCGGGGCGATCCCGGCGCTAGCTGGTTCTCGCATGCCTGCGCTGGGCCTTCACTCAACCCATAGCCCGCTATGGGTCTCGCTCCCGGCGCGGCGCTTGTCCCCGCACAGCAGGGGGCCCAGCTGCGCGAGTCCTGCGCCAGCATCCGCTATCCGGGTGAGAAATGCGGGTTAACTGAATAACACGTCGACCTTCGCGACGCGGTCCTGTTGGTTCAGCCGATGCCGGATCTCGGCCGCCACCTGTTGCGCGTGCTCGAGGCTATCGAACAACAGCAGCGGTAACCACAACTCTGCATGGATCCGGCCATTCAAATAGTGGAAAGTGATGCGTCTGATTCCCTGGGCCTGGGGAATATCTGTCAGCTGCTCGAGAAAATGTTGCTTTAGCTCGTTGCGCAGGGGCAGCTTATCCGACAGTTGATACGACTCATCGTCTTCCGAATCAATATGAATGGTGATATCGGTGATCTCATCGAACTCCTGCTTCAGTCTGTGTCTCACCGCTTCACCGATGCGATGTCCTTCGGAGACGCTGACTTTCGGGTCCACCAGTACGTGTCCATCCAGATAAATATTGGCACCCATGAGGCGCGTGCGTAGGTCATGGGCATCGACGACTCCTTCTGTTTCGCGAATGACTGAAGTCATGGTCTGCAGGCGTTCAGGGTCCACCCCGGTGTCGATCAACTCGAGTATCCCGTTCCGCACCATCTTAATGGCGATGTATATAATCATGATCGCGACGCCAACCGCTGCGATCGCGTCTAGATAAACCCATCCAAACATGGCGCCGGTCACCCCGATGATCACAATCACCGAAGAAATGGCATCGCTGCGGCTGTGCCAGGCGTTGCTGCGCAGCATGTCGGACTGCAAGCGGTCGGCGACGCGGATCGTATAGTGATACACCCATTCTTTGCTGACCACCGAAGTTGCCGCGACGATCAGTGCCCAGGCGCCGGGCTCCGATATCGCCTTGTGGCGCCAGACATCTTCCAGTGCATCATAGGCGATGCCAATTGCCACCACCGCCAGCATCAGACCCAGAACAATGGTGGCAACGGTCTCGATGCGTTGATGACCGTAGGGATGATGCTCATCGGGTTCACGGCTTGCGTGTTTGGCTGCCCAGATCACCATCACGTCGGTGGCCAGATCCGACAGTGAATGTACCCCATCGGCCACCAACGCCTGCGAGAATGCCAGCTTGCCGACGATGATTTTTACGACGCCAAGCAGCAGATCGATGATTCCTCCGATCACCGTGACTCGGCGTATATCTTCGTAGCGCGCGGCGGCTTGCTGGGCTCTTTGGGATGATTGCGTGTCGTTCATGCCGTCGCGCGGCGCTCAGTGATGTTGATTCTTGAGGCCATGATAATGGATCGTCAGCCACTGCAGCGCAATGAGCGTGATAGCGTTCTTGATTTCGCCGCGATCTGCCATCTCGAGGGCCTTGTCTATGGGTACGACGTGCACCTTGATGTCTTCACCTTCGTGTACCGCACCGTGTACACCGCCAATGCCGTCGCTGTCGGTGATGCCGCAGAATAGCTGTACTGTTTCGGTTAACGCACCCGGAGTGGTGAAAAACCGTTGCACCGGGATCAACACATCCACCCGGCACCCGGCCTCCTCCAATGCCTCGCGGCGGGCAACCTGTTCCGCGGTCTCCATTGGCTCGATAATCCCCGCAATGCACTCCACCAACCAAGGATTTTCTTGGGCGGCGAATGCCCCAGGCCGAAATTGTTCGATCAACACGACTTTGTCACGCGCAAAATCCACTGGTAACACCGCCGAGACATGCCCGCGTTCCACGACTTCCCGGTCGAGCACATCGCTCATCCCGCCCCCGTGCAGCCGATGACGCAGCCGGTAATGATCAACGGCGACATAGCCTTTGAAGACGGTCTCTTTTTCTATGACTTCGACGTCTTCGTTGTCCATGATGTCATGCTGAGTTGGATTTTGGTTGTGCAAAGTACAAGATCCGGTTGCCGTTGCCGAGCGTCTGCTCGTCGGTAATCGTATATGCGCGGGTTAACGATTCTTTAAAAATGGTTTCGTCATAGTCCTCGTAAACATCGTCCTTGTTGCGTAACAACTGCTGCACCATGGGGTCTTGTTTGCTGATGAATTCAATGATCAATGCGCTTTTCAACTCCGCCAACCAGTCTACAAACTCCGGCAGCGGTATGTTCGCACCGATAACGATGTGGTGAATCAAGGCCAGGCACAACGTCAACTGTGGTGACTGACGCTTAGTGAGGCTTTTTCGTTCCATGCCCCGCCAGCCGAGGTCGGGTGAGGTGTCAGCCAGGTTGACGACCAGCGGAAGTATGCGCGAGTCATTTTGTTCGCGTAGCGATATAAACATCCGTTCCACCGCAAGTTCGTCCGCATCCATGGCGACGACGTAGTCGGCATGGTCGGCGGCGATGCGGGAGAATGCGCCGGTATTGGCGCCGATGTCCCATACCAAAGCCCAGTGCCGGGTGGCGGCGGCGCGGTGCACGAAATCGGCCTTGGCATTCTTGTCCGCGTCCGAATAGTGGTCAAGTTCCGTGTAGTGCGACCATTCGGATCTGGATCGGCGCCATGTCAAACGTTCGACCAGGCGACGCAGCCGTTTCACATTCGCCTGGATCATTGCCTTATTGAAGCCGGCGCGTTCGAGGTCCGACTTCACATTGCGTTGCGTGTCACTCGCTTTAGCCTGGAGCTTCGCTTGCAGCGTAACATGGGTGAGCACACCCGGTTTGAAGCGGAATCGGCCGGTGAACAGGCCGGCCATCGTGTGCGGCTCAACGCCGTCAATCTGCCCACGCAGCCACGGTCTGAAGCTGATGTCCTTGTAGGCTTGCAGCATCAATGGATAAAGAAATAACTGACAAAATTGCCGATATCCCGCCCAAGGATGACCGGGTGCCCGGTGCTCGAAGGAAGGGATGTCGATAAATACGGGAGCAGCGCCCAGCCATTGCACGTTGTAGGCAGAGGCATCTTTCAATATGAAGTCCTCTTCCAATGCCTCGGCGAGCAGCCTTAAATGCAGCTGCGCGGCGTCTTGCAACATGCTGAACGACCATTCGTAGGGGTAACTCACGAACGGGACGGTGGCGTGGCGCAAAAATCCGGCCCAAGTTCCGGCATGTGTCGATACCGACGGCACCTGCTTTGGATCGACTCGCTGTGTGGCGACAATGTCTCCCCGGACCATGGAGCGCTCAAAAAAGTCGCTGTGCGCCAATGATTCCCAGTCCGCCAGGGCCTTGGCGCTCAATCCGCGATAAACCTGGTCATCGACGTAGAAAACGCGACCGTGCCGGTCCCGGAATGATCCCGGTTCGAGTCGTATGTCGGTCATTGAAATCTAGCTCGCATATTGCACCAAGGCGACCCGCGTCTATGCATGGCATCCGCTGGAAAGACCCGCAACAACACTTGTATGAAGTAATGACATTGGATATTTGATGCTGCTTGGCAAGAATAGACGCGGGGCTATCCCGGCGCTGGCTCGGTCGCGAACGCGCACTTGCACTTCACTCAACCCAAGGCTACGGCTATGCATGTCGTTCCAGCGCGGCGCTCGTCCCCGCACAACAGGGGAACAGCACGGGAACTACGCGCAGGACTTGTCCGTTCGCCATCGTCCGGGATCCTTGGCGCCATATACGCGCGAGGGTAGTCGCCAAAACTGCGCCGCGCGGGAGTCTCAACTGTCCTCGGTGTCAGCGGCTCCCGGATCGGATTCCGGTTCCTGTCGTTGCGGGCGAAACAAAGATGTGAGGCGATGCCAAAACAATTTGCCGGCTACCGCCAGGCCCGCGAGTCCGCCGAGGATGATCTGCAGCAACAGGCTGCCGCTGCCTGGATCCATGTACCCGAAAGCGGGTGCGCTGAGAAGGCAAAACACAGCGGCTGCCGGCGCCAAGACGCGTAAATAGCTCATCAACGAGATTTCCGTTTGCGATGTGGATTGAGTGCTTCTCAGGGTATTGTAGTATCTTTGCGCAACTTGCTCCACGTATTGTCAGTATCGATGATTAATGCGTGAAAGCACCGCCGAAATAGCACCCGCTCGTCCTGTGGGGGGTCGCGGTCCCGCAGCCGCTTTACGATCTTGTGGGCCGCTACCCGGGGTTTTTGTTTGCGCATCACCTTGCCGGTTTCCAAATCGTTGCCTTCGCTGGAGTGCCGAGTTTCGTATTCCCGGCCTTTTTATGGAGAATTGTGTATGCGGCTGTGCGGCGCGAGTCGTTGGTTGCTGCCCGCCCGCGTACATCCCGTTTCCGGAAACCTCGGTCAGGTCATCGCGGTGGCACTCAGTGACCGCATTGAAGCGATCACGCGCACCTATCCGGGTGCGTCGGATGAGCGTACGGAATTTTCTGCGCTGCTTCCCGAACCGGTCTTTAAAGCGGTTGGCAACCGGTTGCCGTTGTTGCGGGTGGATCGAGTGGCAGCGGGCCTGCCGCGTTCCACCCAGATGTATTGGTCGCGATAACAAAGGGTTACCCCCAGCCCCAGCAAGAATAGCGTCAGCGTCTTCGATCCCGACCTCATATTTTGACGCCTTTTTTCCGATTCCGTTTTTGCTAAGCGGCTTGTCAAAGGCGAGTATAATCCCCAATCGCTGATTGCGGATATTATACATGGGCAAGGCTAAATTCGATTACCATCGCTATCGTGTTCCGGAAACAGGCGCATTCAGTCTCGCGTCTATACCATCCGACGACGACCAGGGATTAGATGAAGACTCCGCGCGAAAGCGTCTCCAAAAAAACTTGGTTGATCTGCAAGAATTTCAAGAACGCTTGTATGCCGAGGGCAGACAGTCATTGTTGCTCGTTCTGCAGGCTATGGACACCGGTGGTAAGGACAGCACGATTCGTAAGATTGCCAACGATCTAAACCCCCAGGGATGTCAAGTGACCGGGTTCAAAGCGCCAAGCCATGAGGAGCTGTCCCATGATTTCTTGTGGCGGGTGCATGATCATGCCCCGCCGGTTGGACACATCGGGATTTTCAATCGTTCCCATTACGAAGATGTGTTGATCGTTCGAGTTCACGAGCTGGCGCCCGCGGCGTTGATCGAAAAGCGTTACCGGCACATTAACGACTTTGAGCAAATGCTACACGACCATGGCACCCAAATCATTAAGATTATGTTGCATATCTCCAAGGATTATCAGTTGTCACGTTTACGCCGGCGCTTAGAGCGGCCAGACAAACATTGGAAATTCAATCCCAGTGATTTAAAGGAACGCGATCGCTGGGACAAGTATATGGATGCCTACGAGTTGATGCTGAACCATTGCTCCACCGAACACGCGCCTTGGTATGTGATTCCCGCCGAGAAGCGCTGGTTCCGGGATGTGGTGGTCAGCGAGATATTGGTCGATGCCTTTGCGGATATGAACCCGCAGTATCCGCCCCCCGAGTTCGATATCGAAGACTTCCCTCCGGACTCTCTGGTGTAATGGACACGGTGCGGTGCAGAAAAGTGCACGCGGGATCCTTGGCGCCATCTACGGGCTTGCCGTGACTGGATACACGACGCGTGAGGTAGCGAATTTGGTGGGGTTGGCGCCGCACCACGTTCGCGCCTTTGCGCGCGCCGGGCTGTTAACCGCGACGCGGGATGCGCGGGGTTGGTACCGGTACTCATTTCAGGATGTGGTGCTGCTACGTACCGCCAGGGGTCTCCAAGACGCGCGCATCCCGCCGCGCAAGATATGGATGAGCGTGAGAAAACTCAAAAGCGCCTTGCCGGGCGGCCGGCCGTTATCCACCGTTCGGGTCCTAGTTCAGGATGCAAACGTACTGGTCCAAGACCGCGAGTCCCTGTGGCAATCCGATTCCGGTCAGTTGCAACTCGAATTCTCGATGTCGGATATGACCAAGGAGATCGCGCCGCTGGTGAAAAGAGCGGTAGCCGCGGCGGCAAACCGGCAGGATATCAACGGCGATGACTGGTTTCGCATGGGATTAGACCTCGAACTCGTACGCGAACTCGAGCAGGCAAAGAATGCCTACCGTCAGGCACTGTCTTTACAGCCGGATCATGTGGATGCTCATGTTAATCTGGGCAGGCTGCTGCAGATTGAAGGCAGGATAAAAAATGCCGAACAACATTACCTCGCTGCACTCGAATTAGTGCCGAATCATGTAAACGCATTGTTCAATTTAGCGCATGCCCTCGAACAGCGTAAACGGTTCGATGCCGCCATTGCGGCATACAAAAAAGCACTGCGTGTAGATCCGGATTTCGCTGATGTGCATTACCATTTGGCACGACTATACGAGCAGAAAGGGCACCAGCAATCCGCCTTGCGGCACAACGCCCGTTACCAGTCCTTAGTCGAACATACAACCACGATCTGAGGATATCTATGTAGCTTCGGTTTCTGGAAGAGGAATATTTGTATACAACCCGCTATCCGCGGCGCTTTTACAATGAGAGGTAAAAACCTATGCCACGTATGACACCAAGTGAAGCGTTTGT
This sequence comes from uncultured Gammaproteobacteria bacterium, assembly GCA_945787105.1. Lineage (GTDB taxonomy): Bacteria > Pseudomonadota > Gammaproteobacteria > Arenicellales > JAANXG01 > CALZGZ01. The sequence goes on along the minus strand of CALZGZ010000004.1, from coordinate 5,771 downwards.
CGAAACGCTGGCTGCAAACGGTGTGACCGATGTGTTTGGTGTTGTCGCTTCCGCCTTGATGGATGCGCTTGACCCGTTCGTTACCTGGATAAGTATCGAGCGTGCGTATAAACGCGCATTGCACTTCTGAGTTTGTGTTGCGAAGGGGATGAATGCCGACCATGACATTGCGGAATAGAACATGACCGATACCAAACAGAAAGTTGAAATCAAACGTGGCCTCAAAGGCGTATATTTTGAGCGCTCGGCCACAAGCTTCATCGATGGCCGTGCCGGCGAGCTTCGGTATCGAGGGTACTCGATTCACGACCTTGCCGAGCATTCGACGTTCGAGGAGACCGCGTATCTATTGCTACATGGCGAGTTGCCAACACGCGGCGCGCTTGAAGTCTTCGATCAACAACTAAAGGATGAGAGGCGGCTGCCTGACCCGGTGTTGGAGATCATCCAATTGGTCCGCGATGCGCATCCGATGGATGTGTTGCGCACCGCAGTGTCGGCGTTGTCGGCCTACGATCCTGAGGTGTCGGATAATTCTACGGAAGCGATCATACGCAAGGGAATACGCCTTACCTCCCAGGTGCCGATCATTGTGTGCGCGCATAATCGAATTCGCAATGACTTGCAGCCGGTGGCGTCTAGTCCCTCGTTGGGACATGCGGCGAATTTTTTGTACATGTTAAAGGGGGAGCCACCGAGCGTTGATGCCGCAAAATTGATGGATACTGACATGATCCTGCACGCGGAACACGGGTCCAATGCGTCATCTTTCACCGCGCGAGTGGTGACCGGTACGGAGGCGAATTTGCACGCGGCGATTACCGCCGCGGTGGCCGCGCTCTCCGGGCCGGCTCATGGCGGCGCCGCGGAAAACGTGATGAAGATGGCCTTGGAGGTCGGTGATGCGGCCCATGCCGCGGAATATGTGAAGCGCAAACGGCAAAACCGCGAACCGGTGATGGGTTTCGGCCATCGAGTCTATCGCGCCGAAGACCCCCGGGCGCGACATATGCGCGACGGCGTCCAAAAGTTGTCTGCGGAAATGGGTCAGCCGCAGTGGTATGAGATCTTGCAGGCATTGGTTGATGCGATGCAGCCTTATGCGCGTCACGGCGTGAATGTGAACGTGGATTTCTATGCCGGTGTGGTTTATCACCTGCACGGGATACCCGAGGACCTGTTTGTGCCGATCTTCGCGGTGGGCCGGGTGCCGGGCTGGACGGTGCAAGTGATTGAGCAAATGGAGAACAATATCTTGATTCGACCGCTGACCCAATACACTGGGCCCGAGCCGCGCGACTATGTGCCGCTGGATCAGCGGGAATAGTCCGCATATTGCACCACAGATCCCGGAGGAGGGCGATCGGGTCGGGCGGCCAGACGCACGCCGCGCTGGACGATGTAGAAAATAGGATCTGAATTGAATTCAGACCCCAATGGCAGCTACTTGGGGTTCACGCCAGGCTGAACTGAGCGACAATTCCCGGGACACGCCGTAAATACATCCGTGTAGGCTCGGCGCCAGCATCCCTGCTGGCGACGGTCCCGGAAATTCCCCCTCATTGCAGCTGTATTCAGCTGCTATCAGTCTTACCCCCAATATTGCGCCAAGGATCCCGGATGAGGGCGAGGGTTGTCCTGCGCGTAGTTACCCTGCTTTGCGGGCACAAGCTCAGGGTTGGGCGCCTGGTGAGAAATGCGGGCTAGCTTGCGGCACGGCGCGGATGCCGTTCAGGACGGTGTTGCCAAGGCCAGTAGCACTGCCGTGGTCAACACAATGTCGTCGGCGCCGGCGCCGCGGGAAAGGTCACCAAGCGGTTTCGCAAAGCCCTGCAGCACTGGGCCGATGGCCTGGGCCTTGGCAAGATATTGCGTCAGCTTGTAGGCGATGTTGCCGGAGTTTAGGTCCGGAAAGATCAACACGTTCGCGTGCCCCGCGACTGGGCTCGCGGATCGAAGCTTTTTGGCGGCGACTTCGGGAACCAACGCGCTATCCGCTTGGAACTCACCATCAATAGCCACTCGCGGCGCCCGCTGCTTGGCGATGTCGATTGCCTGCCGGACTTTGTTCACCGACTCATGCTGGGCGCTGCCTTGAGTGGAGAAAGACAAGAACGCTACGCGGGGCGGTTCATCGAGTAGCTTCTCGGCGCTGACTGCCGAGGCGATCGCCACATCGGCGAGTTGCTCCGCTGTCGGCGCGATATTGACGGCGCAATCGGCGAACATCAGAGGTCTATTTTGCCTTCCCCGAAACTCCGGTATCACCATCAAGAAGAAACTGGACGGGGTATGTATCCCCGGTGTCAATCCAATCCCGAGCATGCCCGCTTCGATGACCCGTGCGGTGGGGTGATCGACACCCGCGACCATTGCCGCGGCATCTTCGCTGTGCACCATCATCGTGGCAAAAAATAACGGTTTTTGCATTAGACGTTGGGCGATTTTCATGCTGGTCTTTGGGCGTTGCGCGACATAACGCTGGGCATATAAATCCATACGGTGATTGTGCCGCGGATCAAGGAGGGTGATGCCGTCCAAAGAGGTTTGGTTGCTTTGCGCAAGCTTGCCGATGACGCCGACATCCCCCAATAAAATAGGAGCGGCGATATGCCGGTCTTGCAGACGCCGCGCGGCAATCAGGATTCGTGGATCTTCTCCCTCCGGGAATACGACCGCCTGGCCACGCCCCGTGGCTTGGCCGATCAAACGCTCAATAATGTCCATATACAATCGCGCGGGCGAGGCGATTGACGGTTATTGATCGATGCCTCCCAGGCACAGGTACTTGATCTCGAGGTATTCGTCGATACCGTACTTAGAGCCTTCGCGACCGACGCCGGATTCTTTGACGCCGCCAAACGGCGCGACTTCAGTGGAGATAATGCCTTCGTTAATGCCCACTATTCCATATTCCAGCGCCTCCGCCACCCGCCAGATGCGACCTACATCGCGGCTGTAGAAGTAGGCGGCGAGTCCGAACTCGGTATCGTTGGCAATCCGGATCGCTTCGGCCTCATCTTTGAATTTGACCAACGGGGCCACCGGACCAAAAGTCTCCTCGTAGTTGATTACCATGTCTTGCGATATGTTGGTCAACACGGTCGGTTCGAAGAACGTCCCACCCATGTCGTGCCGGTTTCCTCCTACCAGCACGTTTGCACCTTTGGCGATTGCATCCGCGATGTGGGATTCAACTTTTTCCACTGCATGCATGTCTATCAGCGGACCTTGTTGGACGCCTTCGTGCATGCCGTTGCCAACCTTGAGCGCGGTAACTGCCGCGGCCAACCGGTTGGCGAATTCGTCGTACACTTCGTCCTGCACCAGAATCCGGTTGGCGCACACACAGGTTTGGCCGGTGTTTCGATACTTGGAGGCCATCGCACCTTCCACTGCGGCGTCGAGATCTGCGTCAGCGAACAGGATAAATGGTGCGTTACCGCCAAGTTCCATGGAGACCTTTTTTACGTTTTCCGCACATTGTGCCATGAGCAGCTTACCGATCTCCGTGGAACCGGTGAAACTCAATTTTCGGACTTTGGCGTTGCTGGTCAGTTCGCCGCCGATGTCCCGCGCCGGACCGGTGAGTATGTTGAACACCCCTGACGGAATGCCGGCACGATCGGCGAGTTTTGCCAGGGCGAGTGCGGTGAACGGGGTTTGGCTGGCAGGTTTGATCACCACCGGGCAACCCGCCGCCAACGCCGGCGCGCATTTGCGGGTGATCATTGCCGCCGGGAAATTCCACGGGGTAATCGCGGCGGCGACGCCGACTGGTTGCTTGAGCACCACAATGCGCCGCCCTGGGAGGGGATGATCGATGGTATCGCCGTATATTCGCTTGGCCTCTTCTGCGAACCATTCTACGAATGACGCCGCATAGGCCACCTCGCCCCGTGACTCGGTCAAGGGCTTGCCCTGTTCCGAGGTCATCAACACCGCCAGATCTTCTTGGTTTGCCATGATCAGATCGAACCACGCGCGCAACAGATTGGCCCGGTGTTTCCCGGATTGTGCGCGCCACTCACCCCAGGCGCCGTCGGCAATCTCGATAGCCCGGCGCGTGTCATCCCTGCCCATGGACGGGACCGTACCAATGGGTTCACCGGTGGCGGGATTGCATATGGTGATCGAATCACCCGACGGTGCACCCATCCACTCGCCGCCCACCAAGCAACGGTTTTCGAGTAGCTCAGGATCGGCGAGTTGTATCGGTTGTGTTGATGCTGTTTGTGTGACAGTGCCCATGATTATCTTGCTCCCAAGGTGGCAAGGTTTTCCGCGGCGATTTTGTCGCCTTGTGCGGCCGCTCGCTGCAACCAACGGATTGCTTCATCAATGTCCTTCTCGACGCCGGTACCGTTAGCATACATGACGCCCAAATTGGTCTGCGCCCCGGCATATCCTTGCTGCGCCGCCAGGCGGTACCAGCGTACCGCTTCGACGTTGTTCTTGGCAACAACAAGGCCGTCCTCGTATAGGGATCCAAGGTCCGCTTGCGCCCATGCTTCGCCGGATGTCGCCGCGCTTTGTATAGCCGGCAGTGCCTTGCGAATCAACTGCTGCGCCAATTCCGAATTGCGGGTGACGCCGCGTCCCAGGTTATACATCATGCCCAAGCGGAATTGGGCTCTCGGATGCCCCGCGTCGGCCAGAGGGTTCAGTGCCCGAAAGGCCTCATTATACGCGCCTTGGTAGTAGGCTTTGATACCCGATTCGAGTATTCCCCGTTCTCGTTGTTGCTGGATTCGTTGTGCCGATTCACGCTGCCTCATTTCCTGCGCATCGCGTTCCAGATGTTGGGCTTCTTGTTCAAGCGCAGTGCGGCGCGCTTGAAGTTGTGTGCGTAATAGACTTATGGTGTCCGCATCGGCCTGGGCGGTGATCGCAGCGTTCAAATACTCCTCGCCACGTTTCAAATCGCCATCGACAATCGCCTGGCCCGCCTTGCTGAGGTAGTGTCGGCCGATTTCCTTAATGCCTGCTAGTGCGGTGACATTTTGCTCATCCAGCTGTAATACCCTACGATAGTGCGATAGGGCGCTATTATCGATAGGAGTGGTCAAGCGGTCTTCCTGCATCGCTGTTTCGGCCTGTGTTAGCAGATTCTCAATTCTCCGGTTGCGAGCCGCCACTTCACGTTGCCGTTGTAATTCAGCCAGTTGTTTCTGTTGCTCGATGCGTCGTTTGTATTTCTGGATCTGTTGCCTGAGTTCACTCGCATCCTCACGACCGGATTGAATGTGTTCAACCTCATCCAACTGCGTTTCTGCTTGCTTTATTTTGGTTTTCTCAAACGACTCTCGAGCCTGATCTACGAGCGTGGCCATGATGTCGGTAATTCCCTCTTTCGCTTCCACTTGTCCGGGATCGATATTGAGTACCGCACGAAAATCGCTGAGCGCATTATTTTCCGGCGGGAAAACGAGTTTCCCGGTTTCGATATTTGCGCGCGCCGATTCCAATCGTCTTTCTATTTGCTGTTGATTTTTTTCCAGTTCTCGATAGGCTTCCGCGCGCAGGTCGTCGTCTTCACGGCCAAAATTGACGGGCTCATCCCGTGCCGGAGTCGTGCTTGATATCTTATCCTCGTAAGGCGGTGACGCTTGATCGACTGTTGCAGCATTGGAAGCGGCATCGGACGGAAGGTCAAGATCACGATTAGTTTGCCATAATGCAAATCCGATTAATCCGGCGAATACCATGCCCGCCACGGCCCAGCCGTTTGGTTTTCGGATTCGCTTGCGTAGCTGTGAGATGAACCGTGC
>CALZGZ010000003.1 GCA_945787105.1 uncultured Gammaproteobacteria bacterium | reverse complement strand
TAGGACGTCGGCCGTATACAAAACGTACTCAGGCCAAAAGGGCAAGATTCTATAAATGCAAACGGTATTTCAATCAGCTCCGTTAAGGCCGGTGGCCGACTGGTGCAATATGCGGGTTAATACTCCATGAGAGTACGCGAATCGTTTTTCGGCAAAGTGACATTGCTTGCCGGCGGTACGATTGCCGGACATGTAATTCTATTTTGCGTTTACCCTTTATTAACGCGCTTGTACACACCGACGGACTTCGGCGTGCTTGGTGTGTACGCCGCTGTATTGAGTATCCTGACCCAACTCGCAGCGTGGCGCTTTAACGCGGCGATTCCGGTGCCTAAACACGACTTAGCCGCGCTGAACTTGCTGGTGCTGTGTTTGGTCGCGGTGGTGACGACGACTACGTTGACGGCGGTGGTAATTTGGCAGTTCGGTATAACCATCGCCAAGTGGCTCGACACACCTGAGTTGACCACTTATTTGTGGTTTTTACCATTAGGCTTGTTGGGCAGTGGTGGTTACACCAGTCTCAACGCCTGGGCGGCCCGTGTGTCTGCTTATGGGCTCATCGCCAAAACACGAATCAGCCAAAGTTGCCTGCAAGTCGTGCTGCAAGTCGGTGTCGGCGTTTTCGGCAACGGGGCGCTGGGGCTCATCCTCGGCGATGCGGCGGGACGCGCAGGCGGCGCCGGTACCCTAGCCGCACTGGTGACTAAGCGGAATCAACAACTACGCAAACAGGTGTCAGTGAGCAGAATGATGGCGGTCGCGCGCCGCTATCGGCACCTCCCCATATTTTCTACCTGGTCGACTCTACTCAATGGCATTGGCTCACAACTGCCAAGCTTAGTGCTGGTGGTCGCATTCGGCACTGCCGTCGCCGGTTGGTTTAATTTGGCACTACTGGTGATACAAGCACCGGTCCAGGTCCTCAGTCAGTCTATCGCGCAGGTCTTTCTGACGGATGCGGGTGAGGCACATCGCCAGGGTCGACTTGGGGAGTATACGAGCCTGATCTTTCGACGGCTTGTGGGCGCAGCGGCTGGCGCCACGCTGCTACTGATCGTGATTGCGCCTTCGCTGTTTGCGGTTCTGTTCGGTGATGCGTGGACAGAGAGCGGTCACTACGTGCGTTGGCTCGCCCCCTACGTTTTCATCACCTTCATCACCGCACATCTACCAAGCGCGGTCATTATACTGGGGTTACAGCGCGCCCAGTTGACGTTCGAAATCATTTACTTCGTGTGCCGGGTAGCTGCGCTGGTCTTAGGGATCTACTTTGCGGACCCATTTTTCACGGTGGTGATATACGCCTCGCTGAGTCTATTGGGTTTGGCTAGCTATGCTTGTTGGCTATTTCAACGGGCGAATTGCTCCGCCCGCGCCTTGTTGATATCTATCGGGCGCGAGTTCGCTTTGGCTGCCATGTTGGTAAGCCCGGTACTCATCGGTCAAATGTTATTTGCTAACCATGGGTTATGGGTGTGGGTTGCCGTGAGCGCTGTTCTGGTTGCGTTGCGCGCTGTGCGGTGCTTGAAAGTCTTGTAGTCCGATCAAAAACAAGAAATAGGTTGATCCGAGCACCGCGCTTACGGGAGAAAAGCGCAATCTAAAATCGGGGGCAGGTCACTTATTTCTACAAGTACCTTGCGCGAGAACGCATGCGTTACTTTTCTTGATATCAATACCTTCGCAGCAAAGCAAGTAAACGGCGTGCGTCTTGTCCACAGATAAGTAAACTGTCCCCGGAACTGCCCGCAAGCAGACCGGCAATGTGTTCGAACAATGGGATTGTTATTTTTGATCCCATTAATTTGGTTTGACAAAATATATCGATAGGGATATCGTAATACCATTGTATTATCGATGGAGTTATGCTTATGACTGCTGTAACTGTGTCACCGAAATTCCAAATTGTAATCCCCAAAGAAGTACGGGAGTCACTGGGTATTTTTTCCGGCCAGAAGATTCAGGTTCTTATCCACCAAAATCGGATCGAGTTAGTTCCGCTAAAGCCCATGAAAAAGATGAGAGGTTTTCTCAAGGGCATTAATACGAAAATACCACGAGATAAGGACAGGGTATGAATGTCGTCGATTCGTCAGCTTGGTTATCTTATTTTGCGGGTGACAAGAATGCGGGTTCATTTGCCAAGGCGATAGAATTAGTAGCAGAGTTATTGGTGCCCAGTATTACCATTGCAGAAGTGTTTAAGAGCATCCTGCGCCAGCGCGATGAAGAATCCGCTATTCAGGCTATAGCTCACATGCAACAAGCGAATGTGGCGGTCTTAGATAGTGGGTTGGCTGTGGATGCCGCTTGTTTTGGTATTGAATACAAGTTGCCGCTTGCAGATAGCATCATCTATGCCACGGCGCGGAAATATGGTGCGGTGCTTTGGACCCAAGACACCGATTTCAAGGGGCTGGAGGGCGTTAAATTCTATCCAAAATAAAGGAATGCGTAATGTGCGTAATGGGGTCGTAAAAACGGGGACAGTTTACTTATCTGTGGACAAAAACTTGTTTACTTATTTCATTGGTAAAAAACGTATATCAAAATAAAGGGCGATGAAACGGAAATGTGTTGTTCGCGCACGGTGTATGCACAAGTAGTTGTACTGTGGCCGATTTTACCCGGCCCCCGTTTGTCCTGCCGTTGTTGGGCGCGGTGCGCATAATCCAAGCGGCCCCGGCAGTTTACTGGGGCCAGTCTACTTATCTATTCAAGCATCTTGCGCGAAGCACGTGCGCGGCACTTCTCTTGATATAAACACCTTCGCAGCGAAGCAAGTAAACGGTGTGCGTCTTTTCCACAGATAAGTAAACTGTCCCCGTGTTTAATGGAGCGGGTGAGGAGAATCGAACTCCCATATGCAGCTTGGGAAGCTGCCGTTCTACCATTGAACTACACCCGCGCGGTGGGGATCGGATATTCGGAATTAACCAGGATTTTGGAGGAAATCAGGGGTCCCGTAAAGGTTAATTACCTAGCGTGGATTGACGCGGCGGTGGGTCGATAGGTAGTCTGTAGCCATGTATATCCACATATCGGTCAATGGCGAAACCAAGCAGGTGCCAAGGGGGCAAACCGTGGCGGCGTTGGTTAATGAGATGGCATTGGCGGACGGTAGGATTGCGGTCGAGGTTAACCAAGAGATTGTGCCTCGCAGCCTGTATACGGCGCACGCGCTGCATGCCGGTGACCGCGTTGAAGTGGTCACCGCCATTGGCGGGGGCTAAAATTTAATCTTTCATTATTATCACCAGGCCCCATGTCCCAGGTAAAACAAGCACCGGAAAAAATTGATGACCCACTTGTCATTGCAGGTGTGCAGTATCAGTCCCGCTTGTTGGTCGGCACCGGAAAGTACAAGGATCTGGATGAGACCCGGCGTGCCGTGGAGACGAGCGGCGCACAGATCGTCACCGTCGCGATCCGCCGCACCAATATCGGCCAGAATCCGGACGAGCCGAACTTATTGACCGTCATCCCCCCGTCGAAGTACACCCTGCTGCCCAACACCGCCGGTTGCTACACGGCACAAGACGCGGTGCGCACGTGCCGGCTGGCCAGGGAGTTGCTGGACGGTCATACGCTGGTCAAACTCGAGGTGCTCGGCGATCAGAAGACCTTGTTTCCAGAGATCAGCGAGACGCTCAAGGCGGCCGAGGAGCTGGTCAACGATGGATTCCAGGTCATGGTGTACACCAATGACGATCCGATCGTCGCCAAACGTCTTGCCGAGATGGGATGTGTGGCGGTGATGCCGTTGGCCGCGCCGATCGGCTCGGGGCTAGGTATCCGCAATCCCTATAACATCCTATTCATACTGGAAGAGGCGACGGTGCCGATTATCGTCGATGCCGGGGTGGGTACTGCCAGCGATGCCAGCGTGGCCATGGAGCTGGGCTGCGATGGGGTGTTGATGAATACCGCGATCGCCCATGCGCAGAACCCGGTGTTGATGGCATCGGCGATGAAGAAGGGCATCGAGGCCGGACGTGAGGCGTTTCTGGCCGGCCGGATGGCGAGAAAACGCTACGGCAGCGCGTCATCGCCGCTGGACGGCACCATTTTTTGATGGCCTGCGGCTAGCCCGCATTTCTCACCAGGCGGCGCCAAAGTCCGAGTACGTGGAAAAACTCACAGCATTTCGCCGAACTTGCGAGTTAAAGAGTGTTACGACAGTCACGCCTATCCCGGCCCTGGCTGGTCCTCGCACATCTGCGCTTGGCCTTCACGCGACCCATAGCCCGCTATGGGTCTCGCTCTAGGCGCGGCGCTCAACTGCGCGATCCTTCGACTGCGCTCAGGACAAGCCCCTGCGCCAGCATCCGGGATCCTGGTGAGAAATGCGGGCTAGAATTTATTCACCAGTTGGCTGTGTGGTCACAGCCGTCTCATCATGTCCAACAACGATAATGCGTCCGGCCCGCTGCGTCCGGTGCGCAGCTTCGTGCGTCGCGAGGGCCGCATCACGCGCGCCCAGGAGCAGGCGCTCGCCGAATTGTGGCCCATCTACGGTATTGCCAGCGATGTTGAACCGATTGATCTGACCCGGCTGTTCGCGCGCCAGGCGTCCATCATCATGGAGCTCGGGTTTGGCAACGGCGAGACCTTGGTTCAATTGGCGGCGGCGGCACCGCATTGCAACTTCCTTGGCGTCGAGGTGTACCGGCCGGGCATTGGCCGACTGCTGCGACGGGTGCGGGAACTGGGTTTGTTGAACGTGCGCGTGTTTGGTGACGACGCCGTCGACGTGTTAACCAACCGCATCGCAACGGAATCGTTGACCAAGTTGTTGATCTTTTTCCCGGATCCCTGGCCCAAGAAACGTCATCACAAGCGGCGTTTGATCCAGCCGCGGTTTGCGCGGTTGGCGAGTGAACGGCTCATAGTCGGCGGCACCTTGCACGTGGCGACGGACTGGGAAGACTACGCGGTGCAGATCATGGGTGTGTTGAGCGAAGTGGTGGGGTTGCGCAACATGGCAGGAGACAATTGTTTCGCCCAGCGGCCCAGTTACCGCCCGGTGACCAAGTTTGAAAGCCGTGGACAGGCGCTGGGTCACCAAGTGTGGGATCTGCTGTTCGAGCGAGTACGTTGATCAATCATTATCGCGGCGGACGGTAAATGCATCGAGCTCACCGCTGTGGTTGAGGGTGACGGAGCACTCGATAGGTTGGCAGCACACGTAGCAATCCTCGATGTAACACTGCGCACCGGCGGACAGATCGACCAAGGTATTGAACCACTCTCCGCAGTAGGGGCATTGCACCGAAACCGGAACGATGGCATTGGACGCGTCCATGGCTAGCCCGCATATTGCACCAGTATCCGGGAAGCTGGCGCAGGACAGGGGCCGCTGACCGCCGGACTGGAGCGAAAGGCATAGCCGTAGCTATGGCTTGAGTGAAGTCCAAGTTCAGGCGTACCTGGACCAGCCAGAGCCCGGATAGGACACCGGCCGTATACCATACGTCCCTGGGCCAAGTGGGGTGAATTCGATAGGTACAAACAGTTTTTCAATCAGTGACCTCAAGGCCGGTAGCCGACTGGTGCGATATGCGGGCTAACATACCGTATTGTATGTGGCCGCGGACCGCAATTGGAAAATGGGGTCTGAATTCAATTCTGACTCCCAGTTTTCCAATTTAACGTAAATTCAAAGCAGTACGGCACAAACCATGGTTTAATTGTTGCTGCTATGTCCGACAAAAGTCTGCCTTGGTGGGATTCATACTCCAACCAGCCTTACAAATTAGCTGCTGCGCGAAAACCACGCACCGGCTGGCCGCTCATCCGGGAGTACCTCACGATTCTCGCTACCGTGCTCGGTATGGCGCCGGCAGTCCTGTGGCGTTTCTGGAACTTGAAGGCGAAACCGAGCGAGTTGGATGCGCGCGCCTTTGTCGGATTGAGTGTCACTCCGGATGCCAACTATGACGCGCAAATACAAGAGATGGTGGAGGACCTGGGGGTAGAGGAGCTGTTGCTGCGCGTGCCTACTTGGGAGATTAATCGCATCGATAACTATGCGCGCTATCTGCAACGCTATCCTGGCAAGCGATTCCTGATCAATGTCCTGCAGAACCGCGACAGTGTCCGTCAGCCGGCACAGTGGCGTGAGCACCTGAGTATTATTTTTTCCACCTTGAGTCCGTTTGCGTCTTATTTTCAGATCGGTAATGCCATCAACCGTACGAAGTGGGGATGCGCCCACCCCGGCGAGTATATTCGATTGCTCGAGACCGCCGAGGAAGTGCGAACAGGATTTCCGCACATCAAGCTGGTGGGCTCGTCAGTTATCGACTTCGAGCCGTTGGTCACGCTGCGTACCCTACGCAACCATCACCATTATCATCTCGATGTGGTGTCGTCACTGCTGTATGTCAACCGGCGGGGCTCGCCTTTTTCACGGCAATACGGTTGCTTCGATTTACATAATAAACTGCGGTTAATACACGCCATGATGGGGCTGGGAAATCGCAACGCGAAGCGGTTGTGGGTCACGGAGATGAACTGGCCGTTGTTGCACACCCAACCGTATACGCCAAATTCGGGTCATCCGCGTACAACGGTGGATGAGGCCACCCAAGCCAAATACATGAAACAGTATTTTCAGATCGCCTACCAAACCGGCTGGGTAGAAAAAGTCTACTGGTGGCAACTTATCAACCCGGGTTATGGATTGGTGGACCATCGCGGCGCAACGCT
>CALZGZ010000002.1 GCA_945787105.1 uncultured Gammaproteobacteria bacterium | reverse complement strand
TAGGACGTCGGCCGTATACAAAACGTACTCAGGCCAAAAGGGCAAGATTCTATAAATGCAAACGGTATTTCAATCAGCTCCGTTAAGGCCGGTGGCCGACTGGTGCAATATGCGGGTTAATTGTCTCGCATCAAAAGGCGTGCCTGATCACCGCGTACAGGCCGGTCTCCGACTCGAATCGTTGACTGTGATTGGGCTGGTCTCGATATACAAGGTTTGCGCCCACAGTGGTTTGTTTGCCAAGTGGAAAGCGATACGAAATTTCAACGTTGGTCTCCTCACCGCGCGGCACGAGGCTGATACGCTCGGTTTGGGTTAACACAGTGCCGGCGTAATCGCGCGCATACGGAATCCGCAGGTCGACCGACCCACTGGTCACGCGCAACGGACGCGAGACGGCGAGCGCGAAGCGATCGTCCTTGCGCAATACATCGTCCGCGAACAGAGCGGCCCCGAATGCCTCGCTGCGTAGATCTGAAAAGTCGTGCAACAGGCTGTGCTGAACGTCGTCGACCCGCGTATAGCCCCACGTGTAATGGCCGGCGAGCGCGATCGACGGTCTAAGCTGTATCTGTGCCCCGAGGCTCATGGCCGTCGTGTTCGTTTCGTCGACCCCGAACGCACCGTCGGACGATCCACCGAACAGGCTGCCGTCTTCAGATAGTGTGCCTAGCTGTGCCTTAACCGACATCCGATCGCTGACCTTGTACGTGCTTTCTACCAGTGCCGCATCGCTGCGGCGGCCATATGTGCTGCCCTCATCGGTGGCCACGAATCCAAACGTGACATCGACCCGCTTTCCCAATCCATATCCCAAAGCCACGCTGTCCGCTTGCTCGCCGAAGCTCAGATAGGGATTGAGCAACGAGCGCTTTGAGAGCAGGCTGACGGTCTCCATACCAGATCGATTGAACGGTCCAAAAGCGGTGCTGAGATCCGTGTTCAAGTTGAGACGATACTGGAGCCCCGTTTTCGACCTGCCCGACAGAGACATGGCGATGTCGGTGGTTGCCTCGTTGGGATCGAAGTCGCAAAACCCGAGACACGGGTTGTGTTCCGCAACCGACTGTGAGAACCACATCGACAGTGTGTGGTCGCGCGCCAACGAGACCTGCATCGGCTGGGACAATCCACGCAGGTCGTCCATCAACGACGACAGCGTCGGTCGCGATGCATGGATCGTAGCGAGATCCGCGAGGTTGATGACAAACGGCCGTTGGTATTCATCAACAATCAGCGTCTTTTCTATGCGGCTGTTGTCCAACAGCGCGCCGGCGACCGCCGGGCCCAGCTCCAGGGCCAGACTCGCGATTGAGGCACCGAGGTCCGAGACGTCATCGCCTAGCGGGATCGACGTTTGACCCACAGGCATGAGCGCCGCCGCTGTATTCAGCAGTCCGCGTCCATAGATCGGATCGCTGCCGGGGGCCCCCAGGTCAACCGCGGTCCGCAGCAGAATGTCGACCACTTCGGTGGCACTCAGAAACGGTGCGTTGTGGAGGATCAACGCGGCCGCCCCGGACACTTGCGGTGCAGCGAAGGAGGTGCCGAGCAGACCCATACCCAAGTCATCGTAGGCGACCAGATAGAAGTTCATCGAGTTGCCGGCGCGCGCCGTGAACGGACGAATGACGTTATCCGGCCCGACCGCCCCCACCGCGATGCCGTGGCCGCCCAGCGAGTTCACGATCCCCGCCGGAAAATCAGGGTTCGGCAGAGCCGAGTTGCCGGCCGCCATGACGATGATTTTTCCGGTGCCGGCGGCATTCTGCAGCGAATTCACGATCCCGAAGTCAAAAACCGGTATTTGTGCTGCGAGGTTCAGGATGCGCACATCGGGTCTGGCCGCGGAAAAATCGATGCCCTGTCGCCCCCAATCTACGAAACCCATTCCGGTGGCGTCCAGGACCTTCACTGGAAGCACTTGTGCCGTAAAGTTTGAGCTGCCCACCGCGATGGCGGCGATGACGCTGCCGTGGCCATTGTCGTCCGTGGCATCAGCGTCGTTGTTGACGAAATCGAATCCACCGGGAACCATGTATGGCGCCAATTCCGGAATCGGCACGATCCCGGTGTCGATGACTGCAATGACCGCCGCCCTGGGAGCGTGTGTAAAAATAATACATACCGCTAACGTGGATAGTAAAACAAGACGTCGTCTCATTTTCCACCTCCTAAGTACGTCAACAGGTCCATGGAAATAAATGGGGTTCTAACCATTCCGCTGGTGTGAACCGGTGAACACCTTCCCATAAAATGAGTACCACCACGTTGAGCCACATCATGATTACGCTTAAAGCATCATCAAATCTCGCGATTGACGGATTAACCCGGCGAACCGGGTTGGAACAGCGATCCGCTAAATCCCAGGGTGGTTAAGCCGCGCATGAGATGACTGGGGTCTGACCCCAAAAGTCCGCGGGGTTATAATCCTTGCGATCAACGCAGTGACGAGATGCTGCGGCGCAGCATATCAGTACCCCCACAAACAGGGCACAATCCGCATATGTACAATCGAGACCGGCAACGATGGGTATGGGTGACCACCGGGCTGATGGTGGTGTTCGCGCTGATGTTGGCGTGCGCTTACCTGATGATCACGCATCCGGATGCTGCCGCGCGGTTGGCGTTGACGCAACTGAGCCTGGTGATTGCAGGCGCGACTCTGACCCTGCTTGGGTATCGGGGTGGGCGGTCCACCGGGTCACAGGCCCCGGACGCAATCTCCGATCGGGGAACCGGGGCGGCCAGCGGCGATGCCAGCGCGCGCACGGGCCAGCAATCGCTCAGCGAACCGTCCGCGCAGCTCGCCCAAGACTTGAAGCGGCTGAGCGATCAAGCGGTTGCAAAAACCGGCGATATGCCAGCCCCGGCGCAAGGGTCGACCACGCAACTTGCGGGGGAGGCGCGATCCTTGGAACTGCTCTACGATGTGGCGGCGAGCATCAATGTGTCCCGAGATCTAGACGATCTGCTGGCGCGATCGATACGCGTATTGAAAGAGGTGGTCGGCGCCCACGCCGGCAGCGTGCGGCTGGTCGAGGCCGACGGCCGGTTGCGCATGGTGGCGAGTATCGGTACCGATGAGAACGTGGTGGAGTTGAAACAAAAATACGCGGCGAGCGCCCATACCATCGACACCGGCGAACATGGCGGGCTCGAAGACGTTACTTATTTCGCACATCTGGGATTGATCTCGGTGCCGTTGCCGTACCGCAATCGCACCCATGGCGTCATTGATTTATACATGGATGACCAGACGTTTGTGGACCGCCATGACGTCAAGGCATTGTTGACCAGTGTCGGGCGCCACCTGGGCATGGCCATCGAGCGCCACAGTCTCGATCACGAACGCGAGCGGCTGTCGCGTATGGAGGAACGAACCCGCATGGCCCATGAGCTCCACGACTCGTTGGCGCAAACCCTGGCCAGCTTGCGCTTCCAAGTGCGGGTGCTGGACGAGACTCTGCACCAACAGGACGAATCGGCGGTGTGGCAGGAAATGGAGCGTGTGGAAAACAGTCTCGACGAGGCGCATACCGAGTTGCGCGAGCTGATTGCGCGTTTCCGGGCGCCCATCGACCAAGACCAACTCGTTCCCGCCATCGGCAAAATGGTCAATCGCTTCGAGACTGAGACCGGTATCTCCACGTTCCTGCAAAATGAATGGGCCAACTCGGAGCTGCCGCGCGAACTCGAAGTCGAGGTCATCCGCATCGTGCAAGAGGCACTGGCGAATGCGCGGAAGCACAGCCATGCACATGCCCTGCGGGTCATGTTGCGCAGCTCCGCCGGTGGTGAGTACCGCGTGTTGATCGAAGATGACGGCGTCGGCATTACGGATCCAAAGGAGACGGGCCAGGCCGGAGATCACATCGGATTAATAGTGATGCGGGAACGTGCGCAGCGCCTCGGTGGCGAGGTTAAGATTGATAGCGAACCCAATGAAGGAACGCGTATATTGCTGACCTTCCGTTACCCGCTCGAGCAACCAGTGGTTTCCTATAGAACCGCCGTATTTTAGCCCATGAAAGTATTGATAATCGATGACCATGCCTTGTTTCGCGTTGGGCTCGAGGGCCTGCTCGCACATCGGGGGATTGAGGTGGCGGCGATGACCGGGGATGGGGACGAAGGTTTGCGGCTCAGCGATGAGCTGGACTTGGATATCATCCTGCTTGATCTGCGCATGCCGAAAATGGGAGGCATAGAGGTCTTGAAAAGGCTCCGTGAGCGTAATGCCACCACGCCGGTGGTGATGTTGACCACCAGCAGCGACGAACGTGATCTGGTCGAGTCGCTGCGCTGCGGCGCCCAGGGCTATCTGCTCAAGGAAATGGAGCCGGACGATCTGGTGGTCGCGCTGCGGGATGTGGTGGCCGGGAAATCGGTGGTGGCGCCGGGGCTGACCGACGTGTTGGCAAAGGTCGTCAGGCAGGGAGATACGGAGAGCATGGCTGAGACGTCGTCGCCGTTCGATGACCTCACACCCCGCGAACGCGAAATCCTTTGTCATCTGTCTGAGGGGCAGAGTAACAAGGTCATTGCCCGTAACCTGGGTATTTCTGACGGCACGGTAAAGCTGCATGTGAAATCAATTCTCAGAAAATTGGACGTGCATTCGCGAGTGGAAGCGGCGGTGATGGCGGTGGAACGGGGCCTGTCTCAGAAATCATAATCAGCGGCTGGGTGCCGTAAGATACGTTGTCCGGCCGGACTTACATAAATAAAATGTCATCAAGCTGCGTGATTCGCGACCCGAGCGCGCTAGACTTTGGCGCCTACGCAGGGTAAAAATGGCCGATCGCATCTGAAACTAGCTGGGAATCAATAATGTCTAAGCTACCGGAGATCAATGACGTAACGAGAACCGAGATCGAATCCGCCGTCTATCGCAAGATGATCGAACATCTGCGTAAATACCCGCAGGTACAGAACATAGATCTCATGAATCTTGCGTATTTTTGCCGCAACTGCCTGTCGAAATGGTACCGTTCCGCGGCGTCAGAGCGTGGTATCGATATCGATTACGATCAAGCGCGGGAAATCGTCTACGGCATGCCCTATTCGGACTACAAACAGCGTTACGCGACGGAAGCCACGCCGGAACAGCTGCTGGCATTCAAAGACGCCGAGAAAAAGGCGACCGAATAGCCCACTTATCCGTAATGAGAAGATGGTGATCACAGCGGCGACCACAAAACTCATCAAAGACGAGCAACTACTTCGTTACAGCCGGCAGATATTCTTACCGGAGATCGATGTCGAAGGCCAGCAGCGGTTGTTGAATTCAAAGGTGATGGTGTTGGGTCTCGGTGGATTGGGCTCGCCGATCTCCATGTATCTGGTCACCAGTGGCGTGGGGCAATTGGTGGTCGTTGATCCCGATCAGGTCGAGTTGTCGAATCTGCAACGACAAATTGTGCATACGAGCGCGACTTTGGGCATGGAAAAGGTCGTGTCCGCCAAGAAGATGTTGAATGCGCTGAACCCGGATGTCGAAATCGTTACTCATAACCGTAAGTTGAATGAGACCGAATTGGTTGATGCGGCGCGCGATGCGGATGTGGTGGTTGACGGCACCGATAACTTCGACGCTCGATTTGCAATCAATCGTGCCTGCCACGCTGCGGGCACTCCCTTGGTTTCGGGCGCCGTGGTGCGTATGGAGGGCCAAGTATCGGTCTACCGTTTCGACCAACCGGGCGGCCCATGTTATAACTGCCTGTATCAGGAGGCCGCCGCATCATCGGGTGGCCAAGGGCAACAGTCCAGCTGGCAGAATTGCTCGGAGACCGGCGTGCTCGGCTCGGTAGCCGGCATCATCGGCTGCATTCAGGCCACCGAGGTCGTTAAGCTGTTGCTCGAGATAGGCGAGACGTTGAGTGGCCGGCTGCTGTTATTGGATGCGCGCACCATGGAGTGGAACACCGTCCGTCTGAAAAAAGACCCCAAATGCGAGGTCTGCGGGACCGCGTGAGGAGATCGAATATATAGTTGACCCACTGCGGGAGCGGTTTTTGCGGTAACTAATAAAGTACCGTTGATAAACGGTACAGCGCGAAGATCATCCCCAAGCAAAACCACCGCAAAGGAGGAAAGCATGCTACGAGCGTTACAACTGGAGCCGGAGAAGTGTACCGGCTGCTTGCAATGTGAGATGGCCTGTTCGTTTGAGAACGAAGGCGTCTTTAATCCGGCCAAATCCCGCATTAAGGTATTTGGTTTTCACGACCAGGGGCGGTTCGCGCCTTACACCTGCACCCAATGCGACGAGGCGTGGTGTATGCACGCGTGCCCGGTCGAGGCGATCGTGGTGAATCAGGACACCGGCGCCAAGGAGGTATTAGACGCCGTGTGTGTCGGCTGCAAGGTGTGCACCATTGCGTGCCCGTTCGGCACCGTCAACTACAGCCACGACACCGGCAAGGTCATCAAATGCGACCTGTGCGGCGGCGATCCGTGGTGCGCCAAGGCGTGTCCCACCGGCGCGATCACCTACGTGGATATCGACAACACGGGTTTGGACCGCATGCGTGCATGGGCGCAGCAAAGCTCGGCCGGGTCGGCGAGTTTTAATGTGCCGACGGAAAAAGACGTTCAGACCTACAGCCAGGCACAGTAACGGGAGGGTAACGACATGGCATGGGCAAATAAAGTTTTACGTGTCAATTTAACCGACGGGACGATCTCGGACGAGCCTTTGAACATGGAGTGGGCGCAGCAGTATCTGGGCCAACGCGGTCTGGCGTCGAAATATTTGTTCGAGGAGATCGACCCCCAATGTGACGCCTTGGGTGCGGACAACAAGCTCATCATGACCACCGGCCCGTTGACCGGCACCATGGCCTCCACCGGCGGGCGTTATTCAGTGGTGTGCAAGAGTCCGTTGACCGGGGCGATCGCGTGCTCCAATTCCGGCGGTTATATCGGCGCGGAGATGAAGAATGCGGGTTGGGACATGGTCATCTTCGAGGGCAAGTCCTCGAAACCGGTGTACTTGTACATCCATAATGATGACGCGCAACTGATGGACGCCGCGGCGATCTGGGGTAAATCGGTGTGGGACGCCGATCGGATCCTGCACCAGACGCATCAGGACCCGTTGATCCGGATCTCGTGTGTCGGGCGCTCGGCGGAAGCAGGGTGCCTGTATGCGGGGGTGATCAATGACTTGCACCGGGCGGCGGGACGTTCCGGTGTTGGCACGGTGATGGCGTCGAAAAATCTCAAGGCGGTGGTGTGCCGCGGCACCAAGGGAGTGGGCAACATCAAGGACCCGATGGGATTCATGCAGGCCACCGAGGACGGCAAGCGGGTATTGCGCGAGAATGCGGTGACCGGCCAGGGGCTGCCCCAATATGGCACCCAGGTGTTGATGAATGTGATCAACGAGGCCGGTGCGATGCCAACGCGCAATATGCGCGAGACCCAGTTCGAGGGCGCGCACAGTATCTCCGGCGAGGCGATGCACGAGCCGCGCAAGTCGGACGGGCAACCGAATCTGACCACCAATGCCGCGTGTTTTGCATGCACCATTGCCTGCGGGCGCATCTCGACGGTGGACAAGGAGCATTACACCATCAAGAACAAGCCGGAATACTGGGGCAACTCGGGCGGGCTCGAATACGAGGCGGCGTGGGCCTTGGGTTCGGACACCGGCGTGGACGACTTGGACGCGCTGACCTATGCCAACTTTCTTTGCAACGAGGATGGGTTCGATCCGATCTCCTTCGGCGCCACGGTGGCGGCGGCGATGGAGCTTTATGACCTAGGGGCGATTACCCAGGAACACACCGGCGGCGTCGATTTCAAATTCGGTTCTGCCGAGGCGCTAACCCTGGCGGCCGAGCTGGTGGCCAAGGGCGAGGGCTTTGGTAAGGATCTGGGGCTGGGGTCGAAACGGCTGTGCGAGAAGTACGGCCGCCCGGAGCTGTCGATGACGGTCAAGGGCCAGGAGTTTCCAGCCTACGATCCGCGCGGCATCCAGGGCATGGGCCTGGCCTATGCCACTGCCAATCGCGGCGCCTGTCACCTGCGCGGGTATACGGTTGCTTCGGAGATTCTGGGCATCCCGGAGAAGACCGATCCGCTGTCCACCGACGGCAAGCCGGAGTTGGTCAAGGCGTTCCAAGACGCCACCGCGGCATTCGATTCCAGCGGTTTGTGTATATTTACTTCTTTCGCGTGGACCCTGGACGACGTCGCGCCGCAGCTCGACGCCGCTTGTGAAGGCGGCTGGACCACCGAAAAGTTGTTGGAAATCGGTGAACGGGTGTGGAACCTGGAGCGGGATTTCAATCTTGCTGCCGGGCTGACCAGCAAGGACGATACCTTACCCAAGCGCTTGCTGGAGGAGGGTGCCAACGCCGGTCCGGCCAAGGGCAAGGTCAACGAGCTCGGTAAGATGCTGCCTGAGTACTACACGGTGCGTGGTTGGGACCAAGACGGCATTCCGACCGCGGAGACACGGCAACGTTTGGGTTTGGCCTAGGAGGTTGGCATGCAACATATTGTTATTGGTGCCGGCCCCGCCGGCGTCGTCGCTGTCGAGCATCTGCGCACCTACGACCCCGACGGCAAGATCACACTGATTGGCGATGAACCGGAGCCGCCGTACTCGCGTATGGCGATCCCCTATTATCTCATCAAAAAGATTGACGAGCGGGGGACCTATTTGCGCAAGAGCGCTGGTCACTTCGACGCGCTGGGTGTGGAGATCCTGCAAGACAAGGTCACCGCGGTGGACCCGGGCGCAAAGACCGTGAGCCTGGCCGGTGGCGCCAGTGCATCCTACGACAAGTTGTTAATCGCCACCGGCGCAAGCGCGCTGACACCGATGATTCCGGGCGTGGAATCGGAGGGAGTGTATCGGTGCTGGACGCTGGCCGATGCACGCAACATCATCCGCCTGGCGCAACCCGGTAACTCGGTGGTGCTGATCGGCGCGGGATTTATCGGCTGTATCATCTTGGAGGCGTTGGCGGCGAGCGGCGCCAATCTGACCGTGGTAGAGGTGGAGAACCACATGGTGCCGCGCATGTTGAACGACACTGCTGGCCACATGATCAAGACATGGTGCGAGGAGCATGGCGTCAAGGTGCTCACTTCGACCAAGGTCGACGCCATCGAGAGCGGCACCGGCGATCGCGCGTTGAATGTGGTGTGCGATAACG
This sequence comes from uncultured Gammaproteobacteria bacterium, assembly GCA_945787105.1. Classification (GTDB taxonomy): domain Bacteria; phylum Pseudomonadota; class Gammaproteobacteria; order Arenicellales; family JAANXG01; genus CALZGZ01. Next base: position 6,554 of record CALZGZ010000002.1, on the reverse strand, counting down.
GCGACAACATCGCCGCGGACATGGTGATTACCGCCACCGGCGTGCGCTCCAATATCGAATTCCTCAAAGGTAGCGCTGTCAACGTGGACCAGGGCGTGGTGGTCGACGAGTACCTGCAAAGCAGCGCCAACGACGTGTACGCAGCCGGCGATGTGGCGCAGGGCAAGGATTTTTCCACCGGCGGTTTCAACGTGCAGGCGATTCAGCCCACCGCTGTGGAACACGGACGCATCGCCGCGAGGAACATGGTGCAGGGTCACGACCACGTGCACCGGGGCAGCGTGAACATGAATGTCTTGGACACCCTCGGCCTCATCTCCAGCTCGTTTGCGCTGTGGATGGGCGCTGACGGTGGCGACAGTGCCGAGGTGAGCGATCCCGACCGCTTCCGTTATGTGAATCTGCAGTTCCAAGACGACATGCTGGTGGGCGCCTCGACGCTGGGCCTGACCGAACACGTCGGCGTTATGCGTGGGCTGATCGAGGGCAAGGTCAGGCTCGACGGTTGGAAGGACAAGTTGAAGCAGGATCCGACCCGCCTGATGGAGGCGTACATCGCCAGCACGCAGGCATTGGGGCACAACGCGCATGTAATATGAGGATCACGCTGAAGTTGTTCGCCACCCTCGGTGAGTTGCTGCCGGAGGGGGCACGGGCCAACACCGTGGATGTGGAGGTTCGCGAGGGCGCTACACCCAATCAGGTGATCGACCAATTTCAAGTACCGCGAGCGATGGCGCACTTGGTGCTGTTGAATGGGGTTTATGTGGAAGTCGACGATCGCGACAAGCCCATCATCCACCCTGGTGATGCCATTGCGATATGGCCGCCGGTGGCAGGGGGCTGAATGGGTGGTGAGAGCGCGGACCCAAAGGAGGTTCGCGCGACCAAGGATATGGCGCTATCGCATGCCGATTTTTTTCGCATTCTGCCGGCGTTGCTGGACGGTGAGAGTTATGAGATCGACGGAAACAACGTTCGCATCGCGCGAGAGTCGGGGCAGATTGAGATTCGATTGTCCCCGGAAAGCCATCGGCAGATGGCTGCGCTGCGTTTGCCGAGGACCCAGGTTGAGCTTCGATTTCGCGATTGCTCGGCGCAGGCGATGGAAACGTTTCTCGCCAACTTTGATTTGCGCTATCGCCGCGGAGGCGGTTAAATAGTGGCGGGACGAGGCGGTACCCGGGAACCAATGACTGCAGACAACTTACGAGATAAGATAGGACGGCCGATACGCGATCTGCGTATTTCGGTAACCGACCGGTGTAATTTCCGCTGCGTGTACTGCATGCCCCGGCAGCAGTTCGGTGCGCAGCACGTGTTCCTCCCACGCCGGGATTTACTGACCTATGAGGAGATCGCCCGGGTTGCCCACGCCTTCGTCGGCCTGGGTGTCAAAAAACTGCGCATTACCGGGGGTGAGCCGTTGATCCGCCATGAATTGGAGCACCTGGTCACCAATCTGGCGGCGATTCCCGGCGTCGACGACCTGAGCATGACCACCAATGCATCACGCCTGACGCGGGACAAGGCGCGCCTCTTGAAGGACGCGGGTCTGAAGCGGGTGACGATCAGCCTCGACGCGCTGGACGATCGCACCTTCATGGCGATCAACGATGTGAATTTTCCGGTCAGCAAGGTGCTGGAGGGGATTGAGAACGCCGAGGCCGCTGGCCTGGCGCCGATCAAAGTGAACATGGTTGTCAAGCGCGGCGTGAACGAACACAGCATTGTCCCCATGGCACGGTTTTTCCACGGCACCGGTCATATCGTGCGTTTTATCGAGTACATGGATGTCGGCCATACCAACGGCTGGCGGCTGGATGATGTGCTGCCCGCTGCCGACGTCGTCGAGCAGATCAACAGCGAGCTACCCGTCGAGCCGGCGGATGCCAACTATCGGGGCGAGGTGGCGAAACGCTGGCGTTACCAGGACGGCGGTGGGGAAATCGGCATCATCTCGTCGGTCACCCAACCGTTTTGTCATGAATGCGCGCGCGCGCGATTGTCTGCCAAGGGCACCTTGTACACGTGTTTGTTCGCCACCGACGGTCACGACCTGCGCCATCAGATCCGCCACGAGCGGATGTCCGACGCCGAGTTGCGGCACCATGTTGCATCTATTTGGCAACGCCGCGCCGACCAGTATTCACAGATCCGCACCGAACACACCGTGAGTCTGCCCAAGATCGAGATGTCGTATATCGGCGGCTAAACAAGCAGTGGGGTCTGCGCCATTGCGTTGCCACTCGGAATTACACATTTACGCCGCATCAACAGTTGTCATCCTGAAGCCGTGAACGGCGCTTGTCCCCGCCTTGTCCCCACACAGCAGGGGGAAGGATCGTACTGTCTTGAGCCCGACACGATTAATAACCGCGCGAAGATCCCTCACTGCGCTCGGGACGACCAACAGCAGGTCGGATTCTTCGCGTTGCTCAGAATGACACATTGATCTATGTATCCAATAGTCGTGGCATCAATTCGACCAGGTTGCACGGCCGGGTGCGATTGTCGAGTTGTGGGTTGATGAGTTTGTCCCAGCCGTCGGCACACGCGCCGGAGGAACCGGGCAGGCAGAAGATAAACTTGCCATTGGCGACCCCTGCCACGGCGCGTGATTGCAAGGTAGAGGGCCCCACCGAGTCATAGGAGATGACGCGGAACATCTCGCCAAAGCCGTTGATTTCCTTATCAAAAAGCGGTTTGACCGCCTCCGGGGTGCCGTCTCTGCCGGTGATGCCGGTACCCCCGGTGATCAGTACCACCTGGGTCGTATCGTCGCTGATCCAGTGCGACACCGCGGCGCGGATGCGATAGACATCATCCGGGATGATCTTCTTTTCATGCAGCCTGTGCCCGGCCTTCTCCAGCCTGTCGATCAACAGTTTTCCAGACTTGTCCGTTTTTTCGTTGCGCGAGTCGGACACCGTTAATACCGCAATACTCAGCGCAATAAATTCACGATCGGTCATGCGGGTGCTCGAATATTGTTAACCGGGAAAGCGGGTGATCTTTGTCCCGCGGCTGCGTCTGACTGCGGTCTCGACCTCGATCAACTTACCGCCGACTAATTGGGTATGGTGATCGGCAATCGGCGTGAAACCGGTTTGGTCGTGACTGGCGACGAGGATGGCCATGCCCTCATTGCGTAATTCATCAATCAACTGATAGGTGCTGATACGGGACTGTTGATCCATATTGGTGGTGGGTTCATCCAACGCCAGTACCGATGGATTCACGATGCGCGCTCGTGTCAACGCGACGCGTTGCTTTTCGCCGCCGGACAATGACCTCGCATTGCGGTGCGCGAGATGATCCAGCCGTGCCCAGCGCAACGCGTCGGCGACCTTCTCGTAGATACTCGCCCGCGGCTCCTTGTGCAGGCGCAAACCATAAGCCACGTTGCGCTCTACCGAGGTATCCAGCATATAGGGATCTTGATGGAGATAGACTACATTGCGCTGGATCCTTGCGCGGGCTTTGGCCCATGACATTTCGACTTCCTTTACGTGGACCTTAGCGCTGTCCGGCTTGATCAGGCCCGACACAATCTTTAACAGCGTGGTTTTGCCGGCCCCGTTCTCGCCGCTAATCAGTGCGCACACGCCCTCGCTGACAGCGAATTGATCGATGTTCAACAGCACACGGTCACCAAACCGTTTGGTCACATGACGGAACAGAAATAGCGGTGGTTTCATGCCTGCATCGCTAACCGGTGTCTTAATGTGGACAGTGAGTAATTGAGCACCAAGGCCAACACCAGCAATACTATACCCAACGCGATGCCCTGCGCGAACTGTCCTTTGCTGGTCTCCAGGGCGATCGCGGTGGTGATGTTGCGCGTGTAGTTGAGGATATTCCCTCCCACCATCATAGAGCAACCCACCTCGGCGATGATCCGTCCGAAGGCGGCGATCACGGCCGCAAATAATCCATATCGGACCTCGTGCATTACGGTAAACATGGCGCGCAATGGGGTCGCCCCCAAGGTGTGGGCGGTCTCCCACACACGCTGATCCGCGGACTGCAAGGCCGAATGTCCCATCGCCACCAAGATTGGAAAACTTAGGACCATTTGTCCGAGCACCATCGCGGTCTGCGTGAAAAGCAGCTTGAGGTCTCCGAATGGCCCGCTGCGCGACAAGATCAGATATAGGGTCAGCCCGACGACAACCGCCGGCACCGCCAGCAAGGTGTGAAACAGCGACACCAACGTGCGCCGGCCGGGAAACTCGAAATGCGCCAGGGCATAAGCGGTGAGCAGTGCAACCGGTGTGGTGTACAGGATCGCTTGCAGCGATACACCGAAAGAAATGCTGATGATGGCCCACAATTCCGCGTCGCCGGATACCAGCAGGCTCAGGGCCCTGAATGATGCGTCTGTCAGGCTTTCCATCAGGGTGGTGCCGCCAGGGGGAAGAATAATATCTCGTTGTTAATCTTGTAATTCTTGATGATGTCCTGGCCTTGCTGCGAAGTGACCCACTCTATGAGACGCATAGCGCCTTGGAAATTGAGGTCTGCGAAGCGTTTGGGATTCACCGCAAGGATTCCATAGCGGTTATACAAGCGCTCATCGCCTGCGACAAGTAGCTTGAGATGGGGGAGGGTGGCCTTGTGGGCGAGCCAAGTGCCACGGTCGGTGAGGGTATAACCATCCAACTCTTCGGCGATCTGCAATACCTTGCCCATGCCCTGACCCGCTTCCCGGTACCAGGATCCGCCAGGCGTAATACCGGCCTGCTGCCACAGCCATCTTTCACGCTTGTGGGTTCCCGAATCGTCACCCCGCGAGACAAAGGCGCTTTTAGATTGTCGAATATTTGTCAACGCCGACAATGCGTCTTTCAGACCCTGGATCTTTGCTTCATCGGATTCGGGTCCGACAATAATAAAGTCGTTATACATCACATCCCGGCGATTGACGCCGTAGCCTGCGTTTACAAAACGTATCTCATCGTCGTATGCGTGCACCAGTAACACATCCGCATCACCATCGCGGCCCATGCGCAATGCCTTGCCGGTGCCCACGGCAATGACGTGAACTTTGTAGCCGGTTTGTTCTTCAAACGGCGGTAGCAGCTGCCGCAATAAGCCGGAATTGTCAGTACTGGTGGTGGTCGCCAGCCTGATCGGGCGCTGCGCGGCGGACACCGGCGGTGTTATGGTGGACAGGACCAATGCGACGAGGGCGAACGTTTTTATAAACACATTGCGCACGAAGGGGTTCGGGTAGTATGGTTGGTTTTGGTTGATAATCTTTACCGTTGTGTAGGTAGCAATGCAAGTCCAATTACGCGAACACGAATTTGACCCCTGGAAAGAGGTCGCCGACCATCAGGCGCAGCGGTTGGACGCCGCTGGTAGATATGGTGCAACAGTAGTTTTTGTTGGGACCATGCGGGATGTCAACGAGGGTGATGCGGTATCCGGCATGACCTTAGAGCATTACCCGGAGATGACGGAACGTCATCTTTGCGCGATCGCCGAAAAGGCTATATCTCGGTGGGACATCATTGATGTGCTCATCCTGCATCGCGTCGGTGAAGTCGTCCCTGACGAGCCGATTGTCTTGGTGGCGGTGTGGTCGGCGCACCGGGCAGCGGCGTATGACGCCAATCGGTTTATCATGGAAGACTTGAAATCTAAAGCGCCGTTTTGGAAAAAAGAACAGACCGTCTCCGGAGCACGCTGGGTGCGGCGCAACACTCCTGGATAGGCTTACCTGCGTATTGCACCAAGGCGCCCCGCCGCCCGACCCTGCGCGTCGTCGCAGGGCAAGTCCCTTCGCCATCATCCGGAATCCTTGGCGCAATATAAGGGTTAAACAATTTCACTAAAAGGCAACACTTGAACCAGGGAACCGGCTTCGGCGGTTTCCGATTCCAGCGGCAGCACGATGAAACAATTCGCGTCCGACATCGAAGTAAGGATACCCGAGCCCTGCGGTCCGGTTTTATCGACCACCAGCTGACCGTCGGCATCGCGGTACAATCTACCACGCTGATACTCGGTCCTGCCCGCTTTCTTGCGCAGTTTCGATCCGCAACGCGCCTCAAGCAGCAGCGGGGGCACAAAGCGCTCGCCTTGTAATGTTCGCAGTGCTGGTTGGACGAACAAATAAAACGTCACCATCACCGACACCGGATTTCCCGGCAGCCCGAAGAAATACGCGTCTTTAATCTTACCGAACGCCAACGGCCGGCCAGGTTTCATCGCCACCTTCCAAAAATCGATCTGACCCAATTGTTCCAAGGCCTCTTTGACGAAATCCGCCTCCCCGACGGAGACGCCGCCGGATGTGATCAACACATCGGCGCACGCCGCCCCTTGCTCGAACGCGCGGAAGGTATCCTCCCTAGTGTCGGGAACCACGCCCAGGTCGATGAGCTCTACGCCGAGCCGGGTCAGCATGCCGTACAAAGTATAACGGTTGCTGTCGTAGATCATGCCGGGCTCCAGCGGGTCGCCGATGGACCGCAACTCGTCGCCGGTGGAGAAAAACGCCACGCGCACGCGGCGCGTCACCAAGACTTCATTGGTGCCCAATG
>CALZGZ010000001.1 GCA_945787105.1 uncultured Gammaproteobacteria bacterium | reverse complement strand
TCACGCCACCAGTTGTCCCGTACCTGTCGATCAGTAATGATTACGTCGGAGGTATACGTGGATCCTGCAATCTCGATCCGCCCAAAATCGTATTTATCCACGTGCATCATACTTTTTCTCTCACCGCATCCAGGCTGATAACTGATTCGTTTCCAACCACTGTCGCGCTGTCCGCGGTCCCTTTGGGCACTGCTACCATGTCACCGGCTTCCAGCACCATGGATTCTGCTGTAGGTGATCTGTAACCGCCCTGCAGGCACCGTATCGATTTTGTCGACCGGGTGTACTTGATCGGGGAAATGCGTGCCCGGAGGATACACGTACCTCGCCGGTCGGTAGCCGCGTGCTGCCGGTAAAGCACGCAGGTTAGATGCCGATAGTTTCCCTCGTTGGTGGTAGTCCCAGTGTTCAATCTTTATTAGATATGAGGTAGACCAAGGTGGGTTTCAAGCTTTTTGTTGTCTGTTATTCTATCGGTATTTATTACGCTATACGCATTTATCATGCTGTTAATTGACCAAATTGCTCAAGCAAAAATCAACCAGGCAATTGACCAAGGAGAGCTTGGTGGATTACCTGGAGAGGGTAGGCGGTTGGATCTGGTCGGCGATGTACTGGTGCCGGACGAACTGCGGGTCACGTAGCGGCTGTTAAAAAATGCCGGTTTTGTACCTGCAGAGTTGGCCCTGCGGCGGGAACTATCCGATATCTATGGCTTACTTCATACACTTGACGACGGCTACCAGCGCTGCCGGGCGATGAAACGATTGACTATGTTAAAGATCCGGCTTGGCCTGTCACGGGGACGGGAGACGAATATGATTATTGAGCAGGCTTACTTCAATAAACTTTGTGGCTGTTTTGAAAGCTGCTAGCGGGACATCGTGCCGTCAGTCCCTGTACTTGGGATTTGCGTGCAGATTTTCCGCCCAGAAGACCTTGTCGTCGTTTTTGGCGTTCAGCTCATACGCGCGCTGCTTCGCTTCCCCGTAAGTCATTACCTGTTCGCTGAATTTGCCAGCCTCGAAGTCGTATTTGTTTTTCCACGCGACGATGTAGCCCGGGTCATCAGATCTCTTTATGAATGTATCTGGGCCGGGTGTGGTTCCACTCATCAATGCCTCCGATCGAAATATTGATTAGGCGTTTGCCGCGCCAACTTGGGTGAGGTTTTATATCACCGTGAATGACGTTTGCATAGACGCCAGTAATGGCGATGTAACGGTAAATACTCCTGACCAGGGGGTGGTGGCACTTGAAGATGTCCTCGATACCCATCGGATAACGAGGTGCTGATCCTGATAAGCGGTTACAATCGCGATTCGCCAACAGTGAATAGCAGTAAATGAAAACTCGACTCATCGCGGTGCTGACGTCGGCCGTGTGGTGCGCGGCTTTGCCGGCGGTGGCCGATCAGACGCAGATCAAGGACTATGAAGAAGCGCGGCATCTGTTCTGGTCGGTGCTGTATAGCAAGGGTGGCGAAACCTTGTATTGTGGGCAGCCATTCAGCGCCCGCCATCGCCGTGGGGTGAACATCGAACACGTATTCCCGATGTCATGGGCGACGCGAACCTTGAATTGTGGCCGGCGCAAGCAGTGTCGGGAGAATAACCCGCGCTTCAATCGGTTGGAGGCGGATCTACACAATCTGTATCCGGCGCGAACACACATCAACGATGCGCGCGCCAGTTTCCGCTTCGGTGACGTGGGAGGCGAGAGGCGCGATTTTGGGCGCTGTGATTTCGAAGTCGACCCACGGCGGCGGGTGGTCGAGCCGCGGCCGGCAGCGCGGGGCGAGATTGCCCGCGCTATGTTTTACATGCACAAGGAATATGGAATGAAGATTTTTGCCAAGCTGGGTCGGACCTTGCAGCGCTGGCACCAGCAGGATCCCCCGAGCAAGCACGAGCAGTATCGTAACGACGTCATCGAACGCCTACAGGGGACCCGTAATCCGTATATTGATCGACCCGACCATGCGGGCGAGTTGCGTTTTGACTAGCGAATAAATAATATATTAAATATTTATTAATATCACGTTACCGAGTCGAGTCCATGCGTCCCAGGCATACCGACAGCCAGCCCCGCGAGCGTATTTTAGCGGCGGCAGGCAAGCGTTTTCGCGAATTTGGTTATGGCAAGACCACCATGGCCGAGATCGCCACGGATTGTGCTATGTCTCCCGCCAATCTGTATCGTTATTTCAAGAACAAGCACGACATTGGCGCGGCGTTGGCGTCCCAGTATCTGGCGCGCAAGGAGTCGATGCTGCGTGATATTGTCGACCGTCGGGACATGACGGCCGCTGCGCGCATCGAGGCATTGGTGCTCGAATCGCTGCGTTACACGCATTCCCAGTGGTCCACCACCCCACGTATCTATGCACTCATCGACGATGTCAGCAAACGGCGTCGTGACATCGTCGGTCACCACACAAAAGCGCGGCGCACGCTGCTGGTCGAACTGATTCACCAAGGGAATGCGGGTGGGGAATTCACAGTGGCTAATCCGGCACGCGCGGCAGACGCGGTGCTCGCGGCAACAGTGCTGTTTGACCATCCAGATTTTATGGATTCATTCCCGCTGGATCTGTTTGAAACCAAGGCCCGAGATGTGTGCCGGCTGTTGCTGGCGGGTTTGCACGGGCATTAGCGCTGGTAATAAATATTAAATTATTAATTAAATAATTAATAATTACAATACTGGCTATCGATGGAATCTCGGTGCCGTGGTCCGCGTTCAAGTTGGACTTGAACAGGTAATACCCAACTGCCATGCCCATCACGGTGGCGTGGATTGCTGGTTGTGTCATCGCACTGATTTTTGCTACGTGAGGAACAAAACATGAAGAAGTTGTTGTTACTTCTGCCGCTACTAGGGCTGTTTCCGCTGCTGTCCCCCGCGCAGACTCCGGAAGAACAAGGATTGGCAATTGCGGTGGAGGCGGACCAGCGCGATTTGGGCTGGAGTGACAGCACATCCGACATGAAGATGATCCTGCGCAACCGGCAGGGTGAACAAAGCGAACGTGCGATTCGTGTGCGTTCGCTCGAAGTGCGAGGCGACGGCGATAAGTCGTTGACGATCTTTGATCACCCCGCAGACGTAAAAGGAACCGCGTTCTTGAGTTATACCCATGCTATCAAGCCGGACGATCAATGGTTGTACCTGCCGTCCCTGAAGAGGGTGAAACGAATTTCATCAGCCAATAAATCTGGGCCTTTCATGGGCAGCGAATTTGCGTATGAAGACATCAGTTCGCAAGAAATTGAAAAGTACCGTTACAAATATCTACGCGATGAGGCTATCGATGGACAGGAGGCTTTTGTCGTCGAACGTGTACCTCAATACCAGCACTCAGGCTACACCAAGCAGATCGTGTGGATCGATAAACAGCATTATCGCGTCTTAAAGGTTGAGTATTTTGATCGCAAGGGGGCACGTATAAAGACGCTCACAATCAAGGATTACAAACAGTATCTAGACAAGTTCTGGCGTGCTGATCACATGAACATGGTCAACCACCAGAACGGGAAGAGCACCACCTTATTGTGGAGCAATTATCGCTTCAAGAGCGGTCTGTCTACACGGGATTTCGACCGCAATAGCCTCAAGCGGGCGCGCTGAGATGATTCTTCTGCAAATGTATATATAATAGTCAATTCAAAAATTAACAACGATGACTTAAAGCGTAACATGAACACTGGTCGTGGGCGCGGCAGGACCCTCGTGCGTGGTTGGGTAGCGTTGATAGCGGGGTGTGTGCTGGGTGGACACGCTGTTGCTTCCCAGGCTGATTTCGCCATTCAAGTGGGCGCCTTCGCGAACCGTGGCAATGCTGAACGCGCCCTGACGCGCCTCGGGGAGGCGGGATTTCTCAACACTAGGCTTTGGAACATCGGCCGGCCGGTGCGAACCCTCACTACGGTGTTGGTGGGTCCATTTTCCCAACGCAAACAGGCGCGTGAGGTGCAGTTGGAATTAGCCGGGCTGGGTTATTCTGGTTTTGTCCGCAACTACCCCGTTGCGTTGCTGGTGCAGCCCTATGCCGCCAAGACTGAGCCGGAACGAGTAACCACCCCATTGAGTGTTCAGACGGCACCTTCGCTGCATGTCGTTGCTGAGCCTGATACTTCCCGCGCTGAGGCTACCCGGCTGGAATGGTCCGGGTATGTGAATCTGGAGTATCGAAAGTTTTTTCATTCGCCGGTTGATCCACGCCAGCACGGTGACAACCTTTCGCTAGCGGCACAACCGGAACTGTACTATGCATGGAACAATGGACGCGACTCATTCACCTTTGTACCGTTTCTCCGGTTGGATCAGCATGACGACGAACGCACCCATTTCGATATCCGTGAACTTACGTGGTTGACTGCGCGCAACGATTGGGAACTGCGCATCGGTGTACGCAAGGTGTTTTGGGGCGTTACCGAGTCCCAGCATCTTGTAGACATCATCAACCAAACCGACTTGGTCGAGAACATCGACACCGAAGATAAGCTTGGTCAGCCGATGCTCAACTTCGCGTTGATTCGTGACTGGGGTACGCTGGATTTCTTCGTGTTGCCATACTTCCGCGAGCGCACATTCCCCGGATCCGAGGGCCGCTTACGTATGACACCTCGAGTCGATCCAGATGGTGCTATCTACGAGTCCTCGCGCGAGCAGGAGCACGTTGATTTCGCGGCCCGTTGGGCACATTCGCCCGGAGATTGGGACCTCGGACTATCCCATTTCACCGGAACCAGCCGCGATCCGAGATTTATTGCGGGCACTCGCGACGATGGTGAAGTAGTTATGTTTCCGATCTACGATCAGATCGATCAAACCGGGTTGGACGTACAAGCCACCAAGGGCTCGTGGCTGTGGAAATTGGAGGCGATTCGCCGGTCAGGACAGGGGCCGTCATTTGTCGCCAGTACCGCCGGATTTGAATACACCTGGTTTGGGTTGTTCGAAACCCCAACGGATGTCGGGCTGGTGATGGAATATCTCTATGATGATCGTCCCAGAGATATCGAGGCGCCGTTCGAGGACGATATCTTTGCTGGAATTAGGCTGACTTTGAACGACGTGCAAAGTACGGAAGCCTTAGTTGGTTGCGTCTTCGATATGGATTCGTCGGCGAGGCTTTGTAACATGGAAGCCAGCCGCCGGTTAGGCGCTCACTGGATGGTCGAGCTCGAGGTACGAACATTTCAAGAACTCACTGAAGATGATCCCCTGTTCTCCCTGCGCCGCGACGATTACGCGCAGCTGGGAATGTCGTACCACTTTTAGGCTTCCTTCGTCAGTCCTGGCTTCAGGGCACAAAGATCGCGCGAAAGTCGTTGACGTTGGTGCGCGTTGGGCCGGTTACGACCAGGTCATCCAATGCCGAAAAAAAGCCATAAGCATCGTTATTTTGCAGATAAGCTGCGGGATCGAGGTCTAACGCCCGGGCGCGACCCAAGGTCTCTGGTGTCATCATCGCGCCGGCATTGTCTTCGGTACCATCTATGCCATCAGTATCACAAGCAAGCGCGAAAATGTTGTGTTGAGTGCCCAGGGCGATCGACAAGCTCAGCAGGTATTCCACGTTACGTCCGCCACGGCCGGTGCCACGCACGGTCACGGTGGTTTCGCCGCCGGACAGGATCATGCATGGACGGGTACCGGAGTGTTGTAACAAACGTGTGGCGCGTGCCGCATGTTCTATCGCCACCTCGCTTGCTTCACCTTCGATATCATCACCGAGCACCACGGGCTTAATGCCATGCTGATCGCAAAACGATGCCGCGGCATGCAACGACTGGCGTGCGCTTGCAATCACGGTATTTGAGACTCGCTCGAATCGAGGGTCACCCGGTTTGGGCGTCTCATTTCTTGAATCGGATAGATGGGCGACGATATGATTACCGATGTCAATGTTATAGCGGTCCAGGATTGCGAGCGCCTGTTGCTGAGTGGTGTGATCGGGTACCGTGGGACCGGAGGCAACCGTGGCTGGATCATCACCCGGCACGTCTGAGATAATTAGCGTTGCTACTTGGGCCGGCACGCATCGCAGTGCGAGTTGCCCACCCTTAATGGCGGATAGGTGCTTGCGTACCGTATTCATCTCGCTGATGTTGGCGCCGGACTTGAGTAGTTGTTGGTTGATATGCTGTTTATCCGCTAAATTGACGCCGGGGGCGGGTAGTGACAGCAATGCGGAACCGCCACCGGAGATGAGACACAACACCAAGTCGTCTTTATTCAGGCCGGTGACCAGTTCTATGATCTCGCAGGCGGCGGTTTGTCCGACGTCGTCGGGAACTGGATGGCCAGCCTCGATCACTCTTATGGATTGACACCCAACGCTGTGTCCATAACGGGTCACCACCACACCCTCGCAATCCGAGCGCCAGTTTTCCTCGACGGCATGGGCCATCGCCGCAGCCCCTTTACCGGCGCCGATGACAATGGTGCGTCCGGCAGGTGGTGGCGGTAGAAAGGGTGGCACGCAGCGCGACGGATGTACTGAATCGACCGCAGTGTTGTAAAGTTCCAACAATAAGTTGTTGGGGTTATCCAGCAATTGCATTGGAAGTCTTAATATTAACCCTTGGATGACACAGGATAGTGAGATTAACACATGACTGACAAAGTAGGATTCATCGGTACCGGTATTATGGGCCTGCCCATGGCATCGAATGTGATCCGCGCCGGCTATCCGGTGTGGGTATTCGCACGCACACAAGACAAGGCATTGCCGTTGATTCAGGTCGGGGCCACGCTGTGCGACTCGCCGCGGCAAGTAACCGAACACGCAGACGTTATTATCACGATCGTTGGCGACACGCCGGATGTGGAACAGATTGTGCTTGGCGATCAAGGCGTAATCGAGGCGGCGGCTCCGGGTAAGGTGCTGGTCGATATGACGACTAGTTCCGCTTCATCCGCGCGCAACTTGGCGACACGGCTGTCGGAGAAACGCATGGATATGCTGGACGCGCCGGTGTCTGGCGGCGACATTGGCGCCCGGGAGGGTACCTTATCGATAATGGTTGGCGGTAATCCAGCCGTATTTGAGCGCGTGAAGCCATTGTTCGAGGCCATGGGTGAGAATGTCGTTCTAGTAGGGGATCATGGCGCTGGCCAGGTGGCAAAGGCCTGTAATCAACTGTTGGTGGCGCAACATATGTACGCGACCGCAGAGGCGTTGTTGCTGGCCAAGGCGGCCGGGGTCGATCCTGGCCGCGTGCGCGAAGCCCTGCTTGGTGGATTTGCCGCCAGCCGGGTGTTGGATTGCCATGGCCAACGTATGCTGAACCGTAATTTTGTTCCAGGTTTCAAGGCTAAGTTACACCAGAAAGACATGCGAATCGTGCTGCAGACCATGGGTGATTGTCACCTCGATCTAGATGGCACTAAATTGGCCGCTGAGGGCATTAATCGGACTGTGGATGCGGGGTACGGTGAATTAGATACTACCGCTTTGCTGCAGGTTCTCGAGGCGCGGAATCATCTTAAGTTATCGTAACATCATCGCATCGAGAGGTATTTGTATAATCTACTGGCTATCGATCAGCCGGGAGAACGCTTCAATGAATAAATGGGTAGTGATGCTTAGCATGATTGCAATCGGACTTGCTGCGTGTTCGCGTAGTTTGGATGTGGTGGTGTCTTTCACCGCTGTGCCTGGGCTACACGAGGGCGACGCAGTGATGCTGGACGGTGAGCAGATCGGAAAGGTCGCCAAGCTCGAGACTATCGATCAACGGACAAAAGCGGTCTTGGCGCTGGATCCGGACAAAGCGATAAGCTTGCGGAGCAATGCTGCGGCGATGGTCGTAACACAGGATTCGACCCACGTGGTGGAAATCTATAATTCGACCACTGGCGCCAACCCACTTGATTCCGGCCATGAATTGCTCGCGATCGATTCGAGTCTGGAGCTTCTGGCATGGCGTGCCGGAGAGACCCTGGACCAGACCAATAAACAGGTCGGCGAGGCGATTGGTTCTTTGCAGGAGTACTTTTCGAGCCCCGAGTGGGAGCAACAGAAACAAGAGCTGCAAGAAGACCTTGCAGGGTTGGAACAAGCGCTAGGCCGATCCTCGGATCAGGCGCGGCGCGAGTTAGAATCTTTGCTTGGTTCACTAGAAAGCAAATCAAAAGAAACCGCCAAGCAATTGGACCAGCAGTATCAGGCGTTGAAGGATGATTTGTCTGAACTCGGTAGAGATCTGGCAAGGCAGGGGCAAGAAAACCTGTTACCGGCGTTGGAAAAAATATTATCCACCGTTCGCGAGGCCCTCGAGCAATATCAACAACAGGAAGACCCGCCCAGCAATCAAAAACAATCCTCTTGAGATATTGCACAGGCTTGCACGAGTATGTCATCTGTAAAACCACAGACTAGGTCTCACGGATTCGCTTTTGAATAACGATCTTGCCTGACATGCATCCAATGTCTCATACGTCCCCTGAGGTGTTGTTATTGTCGTAAGCCCGTTGGCTGATGGATCAGGACAGGAGGCGGTTTGGAATTACCCGAGCCCGGCTCGAGTCAGCACACTAATCGAAAACAATCGTCTTATGTCCATGAATCAATACGCGATCCTCGAGGTGGTAGCGCAGGCCGCGTGCCAGAACCGTGCGTTCCACGTCACGCCCAAGTCGAACCAAGTCCTCGATTGTATCGTCATGCCGAACGCGTAGGACGTCTTGTTCAATAATGGGGCCCGCGTCCAGCTCCTCGGTTATATAGTGGCAGGTGGCCCCGATCAGCTTGACGCCCCGCCGGAGGCCTGCTGATAAGGTCGCGCTCCGACAAAGGACGGAAGGAAGCTGTGATGAATATTAATCATGCTGGATGCGTATTGCTGACAAATAGAAGTTGGAAGGATCTGCATAAATCTCGCGAGTACAATTACCTCCGGATGCAATTTCGTTAATACTTCTTCGATGGCCCGGAACGCGGCAGCCTTATCGTTGTTGGGAATCGGTATGTAGTAATAAGGCAATCCATACCAGCCCACATATTCGGCTAGATCTTCGTGATTTGATATCACACCACGCACATCGATGTGCATTTCGCCGCTGTGCCATCGATGCAGCAGATCCGCCAGGCAATGTGGCTGCCGGCTCGCCATCAGCACCAAGGGTCGGCGGACCGTGGCATCAGTCACCCGCCAACGCATATCCATATCGCGCGCAATCGGCGTGAACTTGGCATGGAGCGTGTCCAAATCAAAGGGCAGCGACTCGGCCAAGATCTCGTAACGCATAAAAAACCATTTGCTGACTGGATCCGCGTGCTGGCTGGCCTCAATGATCCACCCACCGTGGTCCGCAATAAAACCGCTTACTGCGGCGACGATGCCTACCCGATCAGGGCAAGAGACTATGAGGCGGTACGTCGGATCCATGTGAGTAAGAATAGTCCAACTCAAACATTGCAGCGGCCGCGGTATTCTGGGTATTCTAGGGACACTTTATTTATCTGGGGTATTCTGGGGACAGTTTATTTATCTGTGGATATGTTGGATAGTTGATTAACTAAATTGATATTAGCCGGTGGCGTGGGTGATTCGTGAGTAGTCCGTCGGCGAATTTATGCACAGATAAGTAAACTGTCCCCAGAACTCCAGAACTCCAGAACTCCAGAACTCCCAGAACTACCCTTATTATGGGAAAATGGTGTATCTTGATCTGAAGTAGTCATTAATGACTTTTGAGTAGATGGAAGAAATAAATTTATAAACTCATCGACGACCCCAGAAGCATGATAATGGTAGAGTATGCGGGCGTGAAGCCTGGAGATTTGTTGCTGTATAAGAATGAATCGGGGTTGCTGCTTCAATCAGTTGTCATTGGCTTTTTTGATTCTGTTGGCGTCCGAATCCGAGCTTCTGGTTTTGAGAGGGGAATCTATCATGCTCCCATGTTCATTTACACGCTAAAACCTGATGAGCCTAAGCGCATATTTTGTTGGGTAACCCGAAAGAGGTGGAAAGGTGGGATTGAAGACGATCATGTACCCAGGGAGAAGGATCCAGAATTGAGTAGGGCGCTACTAGAGAGTGCAAGGAATTTGGTCAAGCAATCTTACGGTGGAGCAAGCGATTACTTTAAACCTAATGAGGAAGATAAGGTGTACTTCTCCGATATTGTTAAATCGATTGATGAGATAATTACGCAATCTTCATAAGATAATTAATGAATAAACGTCCAAATCTCTTTTCATTTCAAAATCCGTATTCTGTATTCTGGGGACAGTTTACTTATCTGTGCATAAATTCGCCGACGGACTAGTCACGATCACCCGCGACACCGGCAAAGATCAGATCAGTTAATCGACTATCCAACATATCCACAGATAAGTAAACTGTCCCCAGAACTCCAGAACTCCCCAAGCTGGCGCAACGGAGGCCTTCATGAAGAATCACGAAAAAGGTTTTGCCACGGCTCTGGTGGTTGCGATGCTGTCATTGCTGGCAGCGGCCGCGGCGAACGCACAGATCCTGGCCCCAATCAAGGTCGAGCTCGACATCGTCCAGATGGACCTCACCGGCGGGGGCACCCTCCCGCTCGCATTCTCTGACGGAAGCGCAACCGCCGATTACGGCTTTGTCGATTCACTCGTGGACGTGAGCTTGGCGGCGCCGTCTACGCTGATGTTAACTGCTGATTTCGATGTTAGTAATTTCCCCGCTGATATCTCAGTTCAATTTACTACCGAACTCATTTTGTTCCTCGAGTTCACGATCACCGACAACGACCCCAGCGCCGACTTTGCAGGAACCCTCGGGCCGGTATTCACCATCGCGCCGGTTCCCGCGCTCAGTACAAGGATCGAGAGTGTTGTGGATTTTGGGGAGTTTGCTTTGAATGATCCTTTCAATAATATCCCAGTGACCTCGACCGTTACTTCCAATACGATCAAAAGCGATCTCGGGGTCGATGTGAACGATAACGGCAAACTCGATTTTATCGAATTTACGATTGATGATTTACTCTTGGGCGAAGATGGCCTGATGTTCGAATTCGTCGATCCTAACAATCTTGACTCCGGGCTCATCGTCGCCGCCGCCACGCTCGCCATGACCGGTCAGGTCGCAGATGTATCTACCGACCCGCCGTTCACAATAGGATTGTCCACACCTATAACTCAGCAGGTGCCGGAGCCGACCTCCATTGGACTCTTCTCCCTGGGGTTGTTGCTGTTGGGAGCATGGCGCCGCCGCGCGCGCTAGGATCTACCGTCGCTTAGGTTGTGTGGCACGAAGCGATGCCCGGCAAGCGCTCAACGATGAGCGCAACGCATCGAGCTGCGGCGGCTCACCCGAACCTGCGTTGTGGTGATCGCCAACGGATGCGCAATTATCAGCTCGGCCACATAGCAGGCGCCTCGGGTTCGAGTATATGCCCAATTAGACGAGTCAAGCGGATTTGCCCAACACGTATTCCACCCACAGTGCACCGAGTTGTTCCTGCAGGCGGTTTTGTGCCTGGCGTGCCGCCAGATTGTCGATATCGATCCACATCAAAGGTTGGTCTTGCATGGCGCACGAGAATACTGCACGGGTGCGTTCACCACTGTCGGGGTCTATTTGCCATTGTAGGCATTGTGCGCAGACACCCTTCAACATGCACTGCATCGGGCTACCCACTGTGCCCAAGATGTTGACGTCTTCGCGGAATACGTCACGTAGGTCGGACTGCATTGCTGACTGAAGTCCTCTAAGCAAACCGGTCGAACCAATGACCAAAACCTCATTTACATCAGTTAACAGGATTCCTTGGCCCGGTTCCGAAAATTCGCCGCGGTGATACTGTCGTAGTAGATCAATGACGTTGCCGCTCTGGACGCTGATGTCTCGTGGACGATTTGCGGTAATTGGCGTTCCTTTCGCAGTCGCCCATACGATTTGGTCCGCGCACTGTTCCAACTCATCCTGATAATATACTTGTTCTGCGGTGTCGTAAGCAGAGAAGTAAAGGACACGATTACCCTTGGCGCGGAGTGCCGGGCCCAAACCAAGCATCACCGCCGCCCCCCAGCTGCCGGCGATCACCATAAACGTCTTGTCGTTCTCAATCGCGGTTGGCGCGCCGGTGGGCCCCATCAACACGATTCGATCACCAGGCTTGAGCTGCGCGGCAAGCTGGGCATTGGCTCCGAATCGCAACAACAGCAATCGAACACAATCTCCCCGTACTCCGGCCCCGCTGACTGTCAGTAGCGGGATCTGTAAGCGGGTACCGTTCCTTTTGGGACTCAATGTTTCATAGGTCTGCAGGCGGAAAAACTGCCCAGGCTGGAAATTCTTTGCCGCCATCGGCGCCCGCACCCAAAGTTCAATGACGACAGGATGTTTGAGATCAATGTCAGCAATACGCGTGGTCAGTTGGTCGGCTACAGAGCGAACAAACAGTGATGAATCCGAATGCCTCGGTCGGTGTTCGGGTATCGCCATCAAATCGGCAACGATTTCCGGATAGCTTCGGTTGGCGGAGGCGATAGCTTTCACCACACTGCCATTAAAAACCGGATGGGCATCACCGATGAAGCTCACACGGCGATGGTCTCGATCATAAGACGTAAATGGGCCAAACTCCGGTGCCTTGCAATGTTCGGCGACCCCCACCGGCTGCACGCCATGCTTATGGGCCACGTGAGTAAGAAAATGGTTGTCTTCAACGCGTAACGTACCTGGATGTTCGCGTTCGTAAATGATGTTCGGAAATGTGCCAGCAGCGACCATAATTGCGCGGGCCGGCACATTCACTTCTTTACCCAAGGATATCCAACGACCCTCCCGCTTTACGCGCTGTCGACATACCAACATTTCTACATGCCCAAAACGGTCAAGGTCCGCACGCAATGGTTCCAGCCCTTCGACATAGTAAACGCCTTCCTCCAGGGCTTTGATGATTTCCTCATGATTACGCAGGTACGCCGGGGATTCATTGATGCTGCGGCGGTAAACAATAGTCACGCCACCCCATTCTCGAACTAACCGGTTAAAGTTCGGGTGCTCGCCAGCGATCGCCGCCCGTTCTCGCTCGGCACGTACCGCCCGGCCATGTTGCAAGAACTCCTTCAGAACGAGTTGTCCTTCCTCATCCAGCTTGTCGATTAGCGACTGCTCTCCTGAACTCGCGGTGAGTTGTTCAAATCGATCCAGAGTTTTTTCGACTTGCTTCACATAATAAGCCTGGACCTCGGTAGCGGTGTCGATGGCGGTCAAACCGCCGCCAATGACCACTGCGGGTAATCGCACCTGGAGATTCGCCAGACTGTCCGCCTTGGCGGCGCCGGTGAGTTGTAATGCCATCAGAAAGTCATTGGCTTGGCGCATGCCGCGGGCAAGACTGTTGCCCATCCCGATAACCCGAGGTAAACCGGCGCCGGTCGCGATGCAAACATGATCAAAGCCCAGCAACCAGGCATCATCCAAGGTTATTGTTCCGCCAAGACGGACGCCACCCACTACTCGGAACGAGGGCCTCCTCGCGAGTGTGAGATAAATCAATTTCAGGAAATTCTTGTCCCAGCGCACGGTGATGCCGTATTCAGCGACACCCCCGAATCCAGCCATGATTCGTTCCTCCAGCGACTCACATAATTCAGCATAACTGTGCACCGGTTCGTCGATAAGGTGTTGTGGTAACGGCTCGATTTTCAGTCCGTCGATGCCAATCACGGTGCAACCTTCCATGGTCAGGTGGTGGGCCATGGTGAAACCCGCAGGCCCCATGCCTACAATCAGGACTTTGCGACCGTTGTCAGGGCGCGGCAGAAATTGCCGGCGACGCAGCGGATTCCAGCGCACCAGCAGGTCATAGATCTCGACCCCCCACGGCAAATTTAACACGTCGGTCAATACGCGGGTTTCAATTTGTGGGACATCTACGGGGTCCTGCTTTTGGTAAATGCAAGCCTTCATGCAATCGTTACAGATCCGATGCCCGGTGGCGGGAATCATCGGGTTGTCTACCATGGCGACCGCGAGCGCGGCCAAGTTATTGCCATCCCGTTTCAACAACTGCATCTCTGAGATCTTTTCCTCCAATGGACAACCAGTCAGGGTGACGCCTAATGCGTCGACTTTGAGCCCGAGTTCCGGTTGTTTCTTTTTCTTTGGGAATCCCTTGGAGCAGAAGTCCCCGTCCTGATTGTGACAGTAAACGCAATAATTAACTTGGTCCATCACTTCACGCATAGACATGCGTGAATCGGTGAGAGAAAAACCGTCCCGACGGCGAAGTGTTTCAGCTCTGGCCTCGAGTCGCTCAACGGGCCCATTGGTGTTCTTGGACAGCGGCACCAGACGGGCAGGATCGACCGGTCGCGGTAACCGAAAGCTGATCCAATCCTTGACCGCCGATTCATCGTTCTTGTGCTGTCGCGCGTGTGCGCACCACTCGGTTAGACGCGCCAATGACGAAGCGTTGGGCTCTGGATCATCCAGGAGATAATTTGCGAACTTAGCTACCGCAAGCTCTTTATCAGTCCTTGCTTCCGGATAGTGTTCAATCTGATTGTCCAGCCATCGTGACAGCGAAGAAAACGAGTCGGTATCGTTGCCATGTAACCTGCGCGCGCGTTTTTGCACAAACTCCTTCTTGAGCTGCGCAACTAGGTTTTGTCTGTCAATATTGTCACAGACTTCTCGCAACGAGGCTTCAATGCCAAAACGGCGCGCCAGAAATTCCTCCAGCATGGGCGCGACAGCTAATAACAAGCGGCTTATCTCCAATGCGCTGAGGCTCGTGTCGGGGTTCCGATAGCCGCACAACTGGTCATAAAGACCGGGATCGCGTTCCGCGACTAATGAAAGGAATTGATGGTCGAGACGCTGTAGCCCGTCGAGGGTCTGCAGGGCTTGATAATCAAAATCGTCAGCTGTTATCGTCATGACATCGGTCGTCTATCGCGGCGGCGCAAGAGTTTCGCTGCAAGGGAGGGGTATTATGCCGAGCATGGCCGGTTCTCTTACAATGCAGATCGATATGGCCTGTCACTTATTTCCCAATCCGAGAGTCAATCCGCTCAAGCGGGGTCGGGCGGGATTTGGCGTGGCCGCCGATTTTCATCTATTGCAACATAAGTAAGATCGGCTTCTGTCACTTTAACACATCGTCCAGGCTTGCCGCTTAGCCAGCGGCGCTCTGCGAACACTTGGAGCCCGACGGTGACCGAAGTATTGCCCGCACGGATGACGTGACCATAAATGCTGACCAAGTCTCCCACCAGTACCGGTTTTTTGAAGGTAAACGAGTTAACCGCGACAGTAGCCACCCGCCCATTGGCGCGGCGCGCGGCAATGACACCGCCGGCGAGGTCAACATGGGACATGATCCAACCTCCGAAGATGTCACCACCGGGATTGGTATCCTTCGGTAGTGGAATGATACGGATCACGGGTTCACGATCACGCGGAAGGTCAGCCGTTTCTTCTTGGGTAATGTCGTTGTTGCTCACCGAGGCTACCAATTTTCCTTGAATGGACGCATGTCCAACTCAAATGTCCAAGCAGATCGAGGTTGTCTGGTTAAATGAAATACAGTCGTCGCGATATCATCAGGTTGCAGGAAGAACTCATCTGGTTTGTCGGGGAAGTATTCACGAGTACGTTCCATGTCGATGACACCGTCAATAATGACGTATGCAACATGGATACCATGTGGACTCAAGTGACGCGCGATGGATTGAACAAGATTTCGTTGCGCTCCTTTGGCAGAGCTAAATGCGGCAAACCTTCCGCCACCCCGCACTGAGGCCGTTGCACCTATGACGATGATGTTTCCGTCTCTCGCATCGCGCATCTCGACAAGTACTTCCTTGACGCAGTAAAAGCAACCTAACGCATTTACGCGCCATGCGGCTTCGAATTGTTCCGCGGTAATGTCTTCAATATTGCCAAATGTACCCGCGCCGGCATTGTATATCAGCGTATCGATGGTACCGAGCTGTCGTCGTATTTGAGTGAATACGCCATGGATTTGCTCTGGTTCGCTGACATCGCAGGAAAAATAGTGCGCATCGGGTAGCTGCTCACGCAGTCGCTCGAGGTTGTCTACGTGACGCGCTAACATCGCGACACGATGACCCTCAGCATGGAATTTACGGCCGAATGCCAGGCCGTTACCTGGTCCAGCGCCGACAATGACGGTCAGGTTGTTGCTCATTTGGCGGTGACAAAAATTACTTGTGATCGTCCTAACAATGTTGTTTGACAACCGATAGGTTGTCGAAGCAGATCAGTGTACGACAGTAATCCAGTCTGTACTATGCCGATGCATCCGCCGTCACAGTGGTGGCGTTAGCAGACATTGTAACGGAATACGTGCGGTTGCTCGCAAACGCAGTGTATGTCCGATTGCGTACTTGAGAACGCGCGGAGGCTATAGCGTCGTGTGGTTTTGTGCCAAGCGAAATCTACGTGGTGCGTGAAGATTGACGTATGGGTCATAGGCTGCTGCGTGAACGCTTCGGCTTCGCGATGACGAATGTCGTCGCAGGCTGTTGTCCGTCCTTGAACATCCTCGCCCAATTGAGAAAAAAAGCCCCCATAGCAGTGCAGATCGCTATGGGGGCACCCTAGGAGGAGAGATATAAGGCTATAGAATCTGTTTACGCAGCTTTTTTGTTTACTTTGGGTTTGACTGCGGCCACCGCTTCCTGAACACCTTTATTGACCAGTTTGTCATAGGCGGCGCGTGTCTCGTTGGCGATCTTTACGACATCGCGTACGTTGGCCATCGCCTGCTCAGCGGCGTTTTCGACCAACCCGGTCTGCGCGGCCAGCGTGGTTTTTACGTCTCTGGCCTCACCGAGCAACTTGAATTGCTTGACGCCTAAGTCGACCACTTGGTTCATGACTTCGAGCTGTTTCTCGATGAGGCCTTCCCACGCAGCGGCATTGATATCGACCACCTGCTTGGTTGTCTCGTACGCGGTTTCAACGGCGTTTTGCACCGTGTCTAGGGCTTGCTTTTGCATGTTTGTTTCTCCACAGTTTCAAGGACGTATAATGAGTTGTGCACTGCAACAATTGCTGCAATGCAGCATAGCGAGGGCGCTGGGTAAAGTCAAGGGACACTTGCGGGGCTATCCCGGTTCTGGCTCGGTCTCGAACGCCTGTGCCTGCGTCTCACTCAATAGGAACAAGGGCCGCAGTGTGTGACTCCAGCCCTTGTTTCAACGCTCCCGCGCCGCGCCCAACCGCCCGCCCCTGCGCTTGTCCCCGCCTTGTCCGCGCACAGCAGGGGAACTGCGCGCCGGACAAGTCCCCGCGCCACCATCCGGGATCCTTGGTGCACTATACGGGTTAGCTCAGGTGTTCGCAGTATCGGCTGATCTGGCCCGCAACCACCCAGTCAAACCATCGATCGGTTGGCCGCCGGTGACGTAGGCAAGCGTGTTGGGATTTACCACGGTGGCGGTCATGCGCCGGGCGGCGGTCCGGTGGCCACAGAACAAGATACGGTCACCATGCGCCAATGTGGTTTCCCCCTCCGGCAGCAGCTGGTTTTCGCCGGCATGTTTCAGTAATAACGGTATGCACGGCAGTGATTGAACGCGATCCGAAGGATCGGTCATGATTTGGTTCACGGTCACGCTAGCGCCTTGGAACAAATGGACCGCCAGGGCGGGGGAGGCCGATTTTGTGGCTTCCACCGTCCAAGTAACCGGCACGGTTTGCCCGACGAGCCCGCTGATGCGGCTAGCCAACACATTTGCTGCGTTCTCATCATCTTCGGTGTCTACTACTCTTAAAAATTCCGCCAACAGCGGATTGGTGATTAAGGTAATCACAGAGCGGGCGATAATGTCGCTTCGTTCCATAATCAGATGCAGATCCGCAGCCTCGAAGATTGCATGGTTCTCTTGTCTGTTCTGTCGCGCGACGGTAAACAACCCCGGATTCAATTCCTTGGCGGTCATAATGACGGATAGATTATTGGCGTCATCGTCGGTGCCTGCCACGATACCCACTGCCTGCTCGATGCCAGCCTGGCGCAAAGTGACCGCCTCGGTACCGCGTCCCAAAATCGCGTCGGCGGGGGCGTTCGTCTTTGCCGGATCGGCCTCGATGATGGTCGCCTCAACGCCCTCGAACGACAGGTATTGTTGCACGGCTTTACCGAATCTTCCGTAACCGCATAAGACCCATTGACCGCGCGGTGGAAACAAAGGCTCCGTCAACGGTGATAGCGGGGCGCTAGTTAGCCAATGATGAATAATATAGGTAGCCGGAGAGTGCAATGCCATGGCTAGACGATCTGCGAACAAGTCGAATGGATTTACAATCTCATCGGTGCCGAAGGACTCCATGTTGATGCCGACATCGTGTATCTCAGACCGAGAAATGACACGTAAGTCCGGATTCAACAGTTTACTGGTAATCGCGATCTTTAGATTCACGTGATCATTGTCAGTCAGCGCCACAACACCAATACAGCGTCGATGCTGCAGGCCGGCCGTAATTAAATTGGCCGGATCGGCGGAATCTGCAAGTAAACCAGGAACGAAAATGTCCAGATTGGCGAGTTTTAGGTTGTTAATGCGGTCTTGATTACGGTCCAACACTACGGCGCGGAGACCCCTTTCAACCAGGCCCCGTACCAGCAAGTGCCCAGTATCCCCATAACCGCAAACCAGAAAAAACGGCTCCACAATGCGACGCACGTTCAGAGCGAAAGAATTCTGGGTCACCGCATAACGAAACGCCGGATCCTGTACCATCGCCAACGCGGTACCGATGGCATATAACCATGCGAACACCGAAATGTAGATACATACTAATACCCAAAGTCTTTGCTCATCGGTGAATGCGTAGGGTATCTCTCCGAATCCAATGGTTGACCCCGTGAAGCTCACGAAATAAAACGCATGAAAGAAATCCATTCGCCACGGCTGTCCTTGATCGTCGACCCCTGGAATCAAGGTCAGCCCGAACACCGCAATCGCATACATGCAGACTAGAAAAATAAGCGGATTACGGAGTCGTCGAAGAATCAGGAAGAAAACAGTCGGTATCTCCATTGTCGTGTGTTAGCGTCGTGACATCACTGTTTCAGTGACGAGTAGTATCACCGACACAATGTTCGCCACCAGCGCGCCGCCCGATAGTGAAACTATGCTCGCCATCGTCGTTGCGGAGAGACCGCCATCCAAGGCGTTTACCGCGGCCCCCCACAACAATGCTGCGGCAATCAACTGCAGATCCGCCACTAAACTGGATGCCACTAGCACTGCGCCGAGTTGGCTGCGATCGCCGAACTTCATAATCGTCGCGATCACACTTACCACAATAGCGGCGAAAAGCTCGTAGGCATGATGGTGTGCAGGATTGTCGATCTCGCCAATAAAGAATCCAAAGTTGAGGGTCAGGGCGAGCATTATGAAAAATGCGAAAATCACCTTTTCCAGGTTCATAGGTTGCTCCCGATATGCAATGTAAGCGACTGTTTCTGTTTAGTTCTGTTTGACAATGTGATGGGCCACAATCCGGCCGCCACGGATATCTCACAAACGGTCTATACTTAAACATAAAAAGTACTCGACAACTACCGGCACTGTGGGGGTGTAACCGTTGTCTGACCATAAACAAGATAGCGCTCGTCTACCTGGTGAGCACATAGTTCCGTTCTCGCGTTCCGACGCAAAGACCTGGCTAGACGATCTACCGGCGTCGGACGCGCCGCGAGCGGCTGCGGAAATAAAATCCATGTTGTCGACTATGAATACCGTGGACATGCCGGCACGGCGGCGCCTCGAGGTGTTAGAAGCATTCCGCGAATCGTTATCAACAATCAGCTACCGTCTGACCGATCGGCGGACCGGCTCACAACTGCCCCTTTCCGCATCTTCACGCATGGAAGTGGCATTGCTTTCGCAGATACACAACTTGCTCGCCATGGGTTACGCGTGGGCAGCGATGTCATTTGCGTTAACAGGAACCCGATATGATAAGCCCAGTCATGCGATGGCCATACATCGCGCGATTCTATACTTTAGTGCAGTATGTTGCGATGCATATCGTATTTATCATCCTATTCCCAAGGGCGTGTGGCTGGCGATGCATGAACTAGTCAAGAAAGCGCAACAGCATAATTTGTTGAAGTTTCCGGTTACGGACCAGTTCAACGCATTCAAACCACAAACTACAATCACCCATGTTTACAAACAGATGCTTCTGACCGCGGCTCTCGATCCGTACAAGTTCGCCCACGGAGAAGTCGATGAAATTCATGATCGCTGTAATCAATTGGCCGTGCATGCAGTATTAGTGACTCCGCCTTTTGTGCCGTCCGGCAAGTGCCAATTCCTCGTCAACCTGGTTGATGACAGACCGGCTCATGCGATACAGGCAAAAGACCGGATCGAAGAGTTGGAGCAATATTTGGTGCTTGATACCACACAACTTGTAATCGCACTGTACGATCAATATCAAACCCTCGACCAGCGGCTTAAGAACCATGATCATCAGCAGACCAACGTCGAGGATCGTGATCGCCGTCAATTATTAGATCGTCTCATCACTGCTTGGGGAGGACAGCTAAAACGCAAGAGTATGCGTTTGGCGATCAATGACAAACGACTAGTGATCCATGGTTTTGACGGTGTGACTTACTTCTTGAATGGACAGTCGGAACTCCGTTGCACTGGCCGTACAGGGAGCGATATAGAAAATGTTGTATTCAGAAAACAAAAACTTCGCGCAGACTCCGGTCCGGCCGATCTGGGCGAATGGAGCTGTGTGGACGAAAGTGCTAATGGTGTGCAATTAACAACACAAAGTACCGAACCAGTCGCCAATCTCATTGGTAAGTTAATCGCGGTACGTCGTCCAACGAAAAAGAACGACGCCTGGGATGTGGGAGTGGTTCGGTGGATGCGTAATGATCGAGCCAACAAAATAACAATTGGCGTATATAAATTTGGGCCCATCGCGGAGGCAGTGTCAATCCAGGATGTACTCATGCGGTCAAGGAAGAATATGCATCAGCCGTCGAGCCCTGCAATACTGGTAAAAATACCGGAAGGCAAAAAGATTGCTCACAGCCTGATAGTACCGAAGGATGTATCTAGAGTGAGACATCACTTTGTGATGGATACCGCCGATGAAGCTGTGCTTATTCAACCAACCAAGATAAGACTGGGGACTAATGAACTTGATTGGGTCGATTTTGAAATAGTTCAAGAACTTACTGAGCAAAATACGGACGTCAACCCCGCTATTCCGCAAAAAGGCGCCGCTTGACCGCAGGCTCATAATGTCTTCAGTTTCGGCGCCCAACTTAAACCCGCCGATGGTATCCTAGCCCGTATATTGCACCCAGAGATCCTGAATGATGGTGCAGGGTCGGGCGGTTGGATACCGCGCTGTAACGAAATGCATAGCCGTAGCTCTGGATTGAGTGAAGCGCAAGTGCGGTCGTTCGAGACCGAACCAGCGCCGGCATAGCCCCGCCCCTATTCACTGCGTGCATCCCGACGCCGGTAATTCTATCGTCCTGGAAATGACCATATTGGGTTTTTCACGATATCGAAAGAGAGTAGTGGCGGGACGCCTTGGCGCACCATACGGACTGTATCGTCAATGATCTACCGCGCGCTCGCTGATATTACGTTCGTTGTTCATTTGTTATTCGTGATCTTCGTTGTGTTTGGCGGTTTGTTGGTTGTGTTTTGGAAACGTTTAGCGTGGCTGCATTTACCGGCTTTGCTATGGGGTGTTTTATTGGAGTGGAACGCATGGATTTGCCCTTTGACGCCATTGGAAAACTGGCTGTTACGACGTGCTGGCGTTGCCGATTATGGCGGGGGTTTCGTTGAACACTATATCGTACCGATTGTCTACCCGGATCATCTTACTCACGGAACGCAGCTCATTCTCGGCACATTGCTACTCGCGTTCAATATTCTGATCTACGTGTGGGTCTTTCGGCGCCGGCGCGCTAAGTCTAACGAACGATCTTGATCAACTGTCCGGGTTTGGGCTCACCGCTGGGGTACATATCGTTGAGCAGCCGTAGCTGGGCCTCGGCGTAATTGCTTAAATTAGAATTACGCGCCAGTTGCGCGAACGTATCACCGGGTCTGGCACGGACCAACTGGATCCGCCGCGACTCTGCAAGACGATATTCGTTCGGATGCAGTCGTCTGAAGCTACGGACACTGTCAAAAAACGGTCTGTTGACTATACCTTGTTTGCTCGCCGACGCGATGATGAACGCGCGGTTTTCGTGAAACACGGTAGCAACCCGTGAATACTTGCGTCCAAATGGTGTATTCAGTTGGGCGACGCCTGTAAATCCCGGGAACGTCTCAGTGGTGAGCGCCTGGCCTTGCTGCAGCCCGTCAAACTCGTTGCGTAGAAACTGTTCCGGGGTCTGCCTCCGATTCAGATCGCGCAAAGTTACCTGCATCATCGCGGCATTTCCCTTGGAAATGGCCAACAATCGGTCCGGTTGGTTTTCGACCCGCCAATTCGGCGGGAACTCAATGGCGAAGTCTAATTTTCGGTGATAGAACCGATTGCCACGCAGCACGCCCTGATTTTCGCCAGGCCCGAATACCAAGCCATCTAAATGCTGCAAAAAAACATCTGGTTGGTCGGACCTGGTTCCCGAGCTTGGAAATTTCTTCGCTGCGCCAATGACTTCCTGTAATCGGCGATCGTTCGCAGGATGCGTGGCAAACAAGCCGTGGTAGGCTCGCGGTTCGCGGTTTTCCTCCTTCGCGCGCTGGATCTCGAACTGCTCTTGAGATTTCAGGATACCGATCACGCCGATCATCTCGTCCGGCTCGTAACCAGTGTTCGCTAGATACTCTGCGCCCAAACGATCGGCCTCCAGTTCCATCTTACGGCCATAGCCGCTGATGAGCGCACTGCCGAGCATGTTAGATAGATCCCCGACGGCGCGGCTGCCGGTACCTACGGTGGCTGCGGCCCCCAGGATTTGTATCAGCGTACCGGTACTTTGCTGACGCACCGAATGACGCGCGGTGACGTGGCCAAGCTCATGACCCAACACCCCCGCAAGGTGCGCCTCTGAGTTCATGTATGCAAGGATGCCACGGGTGATATAGATGTACCCACCCGGTAGGGCGAAGGCATTTACCGTTGGCGAGTCGAGGACGGTGAATCGGTAGATCAAGTTGTGTCGGTGACTTTTTTCGGCAAGTTCTTGTCCGATTCGGTTTACATAGGCCTGTAATTCGGGATGTTCGTATACCGGCATCTCTTTGAGCACTTCTTGATGGTACTGGCGGCCCATTTCCAGCTCCTGATCCTCGCTCATCAGCACGAAATCCTTTCCGCCGGACACCGGATTGGTGGCACAGCCGCTGCTCACCACGACGATTGTCAAGGCGCCAAGCGCCAACGAAATATACTTGTTCACTATACCCATCGTTTCACCATGTTTTATTCACGTTTCAAACATTACTATCTTTTCAATACTACCTCGCATGTGGGGCCTACCACGCGCGGTTATGTTGTGGACCACTTGGATCATGCCTGTATCGGCTTCTCTCTGAGCAGGTACCTTCGGCGGTAATCCTAAGGCATTTACTCGCACCCAAAAAGGCCGGTTGTTAGCGGCCATCGTACAAGGCCTCTATATTTATATCGATCCTGGTGGCGCTGATTACAACCAGCGCGCTGTCATCGGCCGGTTTCCATGCCGCACCGTCATCGAATTCCTTGAACTTGCCGCCAAAATTCGCTAAGTGGTGCTGATTCATTGCAAAAAAATATGCTGCGTTGTTCGCCGAACGCGCTCTGCCCGGCCACGGACCGCGATGATGATGCGCCAAGCGAGGGGAGCCGCTGACAATAGTGATTTGATGAGTTCGCCCGTCATCGGTCAACTGCATAACGTATACTCAAAGACCATGCCGATGGCCACGCCTCGTGAGGCGAGCACAGATTAGTTCGAATGTTCCAATTTAGATTCGTGGGTAACAACATCTTTAGGGCTTGATGTGGCGCGGTCACTTGATGGGTATCCCGTAGTAATCAAGATCCCGGTCCGATGGGGCGATATGGACGCATTCCAACATGTTAACAATATTGTCTATTTCCAGTACTTTGAAGGCGTTAGGATCGAGTACTTCGATCGGATTCATGCTATGGATCACCTGCGCGAGACCGGCGTCGGTCCGATCCTTGCCTCCACCCAATGTCGTTTTCGGTTTCCAGTTACTTATCCAGACACCTTGTTGGTGGGCGCGAAAGTGACAGACCTGGGAGAAGATCGCTTTACGCATCGATATCTTGCAGTCAGCCAGGTGCACGAAAAGGTCGCCGCCGAAGGTAATGGCGTGGTGGTGACATTCAACTACAAGACAAACCAGAAAGTGCCCATTCCCACGCAAATTAGACAGCGAATTTATGAGCTTGAGAACGGTCTAAAGGAAAACAATCGTTAAATTAAATCCGGGGCTTGTGAACCATGGGCGAGAATTCTTGTGTGATCGGTGTGCCTAGTATTACCATCGCCGAGTAAGGGGTGTTAACCGGGCCGATCACGCACTACAATACGCGCGAAAAATAGTCCTAATTTATTTGACATCGGTATTTTTGTATACGTAGCAGCGACATGAGCGAACCGGCTGAAAAGATTGAAAATGGAACGATCCGGAAAATCTCGGATATAGTCTGTGTGTATTATGATGGTTACTGGATACGTTACTATCCACCGCCTGAAGACACCCTTGTCGAGAAAAAGAAGTTAATCGTTTCCTTAACCCGCCGCACATTCCATCATACTGAACCCGGTATAAACACGCCGGGCGAAAGGTTGGAGATGGCCCGACAGGCCTATCTTGAAGAGACCGATCCAGCCACGAAAAGAGTCAAAGGCGCGATGTTGGCCGGTGCACTTTTTAATCGTGGAACCGATATCTTCAACGCTGTTGTGAACCTCGCCTCTAAAGGAGTATGGATCAGCGAGGAAAATGAACTTATGAAAATGTGTGGGGAGTGTCTTAAAGAGGCATTGGAGCTTGGCAAGCTTGTCAAACATTACAGCGGTGAAGAGGGCATCGACGAATTGTGGGGTGAACCGTTCAAGGCCTTTTCCATACCCATGGCGGCATTTTACGAAAGCCGATACCTTAAAATCGCACAGGCCATGCGTAATATCGATTATATTACTGATCACTTGGTGCGGACGTTCGAGGGTCAAACGCCATTCAAAGGTATCGGTCCACGCCTTATGGAATTGGCTGAGACCGCAAAACGAGAGGCCGAGACGATACGCAGCGATCAGGCGATTTTCGATGTTTGGCCGCGTTTCGTCGCCGCCCTGGAGGCGGTGGCGGCATTCGAACCACGAATCCCCGGGGACATTTATGAATCTGGGCGCCACCATATTGAACATGGCAGGCGTCTATTGAAACAGGGGAGAGACATCATCACCTATTTGGCCGGGGCGCGGGTACCGATGCCGAAGACAACAAAAGAATACGTACAAGAACTCGAGAACTATGCCCAGGCTATAACCTAAACGCGTTGTGAGCAAGGATTGATGGGCGTAAAGGGATGACGGATGACGTTAGGCGAAGGGCATTTAGAGCCGACGTGAAGTCTAGTTGAAGTTGGCCGGTGTCGGCCGAAACAAAATAAAAGTCAGGTCATCTGGATGACTTGGTCGATCTCCGGGATTGCGCATTCTCTGGTGGCTGGTTTCGATCAATGCCTCCCCGACGCGGGGTAACGGCCCCGTTCGAATAGTGTGAATAATCTCATCGACGTAAAGATTATCAGCCAGTCCGTCACTAGCGATCAGCAAAGTATCTCTGGGCGAAATTTTTGTGGTGGGGCCAATTTCAATGCGCATATCGGCATCACCTACAACGTTTGACACCACACTGCGTTCTTCGTGGTGAATCGCATCAGTCTCGTCCATGAGCCCGGATTCCACGGCGTAGCCGGTGGGTGAGTGCGGTACGTTCTGGAGCTTGACCTTTCCCCGCTGGCCGGTGAGCAAGATGAGGGAATCTCCAACATGATAAGGTCGTAGGGCGTTTCTCTGAATTTCAATCACTGCCAAGGTGGTCGCTGCACCAGTACCGAGATTTAAGACAGTTTGATTGGCGGCCTCGATCCCGTCGAGAATTGTCTCACGCAGACTCCGTTCGCCGGTCACGTGTGTAATTCTATGTAGTAAGGTTTCAACCGCCAGCGCCGATGCTTGGCTACCACCTGGTGAACCACCCACACCGTCCGCAACGATCAACACCCCAGAGTACTCGTCTAATGGCACTAGTGCGGCGGCGTCTTCGTTGCCGCTGGTCTTGTCTGGTGCGGAATGGGTAAAGGCGACGGCTTCGCCCCCTGAGAACAGGTATCGATCTGCGGTATCAAGATCTTGCTTAGAGTAGATCTTTGCGGATTCGAGATTGGTTGGTGTGTTTGCCGTATCTTTGGTTATTGCCACTGCAGATTTTCCAGATATATACGCAGTTTTGCGACAGTTTTGAATTTCTTGAGAATCAAAGTTAATTTTAACCCGCAACAAATCGATTTGATTTCCCTAGGGAGCTTGGCATAGTGTTGTTGTCCACCCAGCACTTCGTGGAATAAGTGAATGAGAGCAAATAGGTCTTGATAACGATTTTCTCCCGTCGGTGGACCCCAATGGAACATGTCAATGAGCTTCAATTCAAAACCCAAACCGTAGTGCTGTACGATGATATTGTCGCTATGTAGGTCCCCGTGGTAATCCCCCATATTATGGATACACTCGATACCTGAGGTCAGTGAGTGCAACAGATGCAACGCCTGGAAGGGATGAAGCCGTTTTCCACGTTGGCGCGCGACAAAGCTCGAGAGTCGTTCGCCTTCAACGAACTCGGAAACTAGAAATCGTATTGGGATCTGCTCGAAAACAAACGTATCTTGCGTGTGATATTGTATTACGATGGGACAGTGTCTGAGTTTATGCAGTTTTTTTGCGTAAAAGTTCGACGTTTTATCCCGAATGTTGCGCTGTGGGAAAAAAAGTTTCGCGGTGCGTTCGATGTCTGCCGCCGTTTCTTTGACTAGATAGACCTCTCCTTCCCACCCTCTGCCCAGTTGTTCTACTACTTCGTACTTGTCTGCCAGCAAGGAACCGGGTGACAAGTCAAACGAGTGTACCTTGTGTGATTTATTGATTTTGCTCACGAGCCCCATATTAGCAAGGTAATCTCACTTGGCGAGAGCTTGTATCTCGCGCATTGCCACCATCAGCATCGCAAGATCCGGGGCAACTTGTTCTTTTAGTTCCGAGACCGTCTTGTCGATGCGATCGATCTCTTGTTTGTAGTGGGACACCCAATAATCGACATGTTTGGATTTGGCGCTACCTTCCACGACTTTGCTACTGAGAAGGCGTTGATAACGATACAGATCCAGATACAAGCCATCGGTGGCCATTCTCTGCCATTGATGGCCTTGCGGGAGATTTAGTAACTGCTCTCGCAGCCAATACATGGATAGCCGGTGCCCCAATTCGAAATAAATACGCACCACATCATCCACATCAAAACTCGAGCCCGCGGAAACCTCAACAATATCCAGAGCTGAATAAATAGCGCCCAGGCCGCTGCATCTTTGCGCCAGCTCCAAAGGGACTCCAACG
Organism: uncultured Gammaproteobacteria bacterium; assembly: GCA_945787105.1. Classification (GTDB taxonomy): domain Bacteria; phylum Pseudomonadota; class Gammaproteobacteria; order Arenicellales; family JAANXG01; genus CALZGZ01. The sequence goes on along the minus strand of CALZGZ010000001.1, from coordinate 1,371 downwards.
TCTAGATAAGCTTGCACGGCCCGGTCGAGGATATCGCGATGGACCGGCATTACCCAGTCATGAAGATGATGGGCGATATTTTTGGCGCCTTCGGAAAAGGTATTGACAGAGCCCGCAATATCCAGCGGTTGTGGCTGATTTTGTAGCAACCAAAACGTGGCTCGTTCTATCAGTCGGCGCATCTTGAGCAGCATATCAATCTGCGTTTCGGGTGGAACTTCGTTATCGAGAGCGTCCACATCCTCGCGATAAGATACCATGTCGAAGATATCGCGGGCGGCTACGTACGCCCGCGTGATATCCGCCGCAGTATATCCATACTGCTCCGTATAACGTGAGATCATCGTCAAATCCACGGAATTGATCATATTATTGGTGATGTGGGTAGCGATAATCTCGCGCCGTAACGGATGGCTGTCCATATACGCGTGGTAACGACTCTGCAATGGTGTCGGAAAATAACGCTGCAGATCTTTGGAAACGTACGGATCTTCCGGAACGTCGCAGTTAACTAATTCATCAAATAAGGCGATCTTGACGTAAGAAAACAGGATCGCTAGTTCCGGGCGGGTCAAACCCATACCTGCGGGGCCGCGCTCGGTAATCTCGTCGTCATTGGGTAAGAACTCCAGGCGGCGTTTTAATCTGCCGTCCCGTTCCAGACGACGAATCAATCGTGCGTGATCTTCCAATCGTTCTGTGGCCTGATGATTGGCAATGCTTATTGCTTGTGTTTGCTGATAGTTATGTGTGAGCACCAAATCGACTACTTCTTCGGTCATACGGACGAGCAGACGATTACGTTCTTCCAAGCTCAATTCCCCGGCGGAAAGCGGACCGGTGAGCAGTATCTTTATGTTGACCTCATGGTCCGAGCTGTCTACGCCTCCAGAGTTGTCAATGGAATCCGTGATAACGTAGCCGCCCCGCTTTGCGAATTCGATGCGACCAAGCTGAGTCAATCCCAAATTTCCTCCTTCGCCCACCACCTTGCATCGTAATTCATCAGCGTTCACGCGGATCGAGTCGTTGACTCGGTCTCCTGCGTCGGCATGAGTTTCGAAGCTGGACTTGACGAATGTTCCGATACCTCCGTTCCACAGGAGATCTACACGCGCTTTGAGAATACATCGAATCAATTCGTTGGGATTCAGACTTTCCGCGTTCGTTCCTAGGAACTCCCTCATTTGAGGGCTTAATTGGATTGACTTCGACGCGCGGGAGAATACCCCACCGCCTTTTGTGATCAACTCTTTGTTGTAATCAAGCCAGGTGGAACGCGGGAGTTCAAATAAGCGTTTTCGTTCTTGGAAGCTGATCTGGGGATCCGGATCAGGATCAATGAAGATATGCAAGTGATTGAACGCCGCG